>CAYYWR010000094.1:0-6333 GCA_964474145.1 uncultured Syntrophomonadaceae bacterium | reverse complement strand
ATATATGGGAGTGCCGTTATTCATGGCATAATCTTTAAAAGCCCTCATAATATCGCAGGTTATCTTGCCCGGTTTGCCATCTCCGATAACCCGTCGGTCCACGTCTATCACCGGTATTACTTCCGCTGCCGTGCCGGTTAAAAAGCATTCCCCTGCAATATAAAGATCGTGCCGGGTAAAGGGCTGCTCCAGTACGGTATAGCCTTTTCCCCGGGCCAGTTCCATAACTACTTCCCGGGTTATACCCTCCAGGGCCCCTACATAAGTGGGAGGGGTAATGATTTTCCCCTTTTTAACAATAAATATATTATCACCGGAACCCTCCGTAATATAACCGGAATTATTAAACATGATAGCCTCTAAAACCCCAGCCTGGTTGGCCTCTATCTTCACCAGAATATTGTTCAGATAGTTAAGGGACTTGATTTTGGGGTCCAGGGCGTCGGGAATATTTCTGCGGGTAGCCACAGTAACTACTTTTAACCCCTCTTCGTATAGCTCCCGGGGGAAGATGGATATTTCGCTGGCAATAATCACTACCGTAGGATGGGAGCATTTGTTGGGGTCCAGCCCCAGGTCCCCCGGACCCCGGGAAACTACAATGCGAATATAGGCATCCCGAAGATTATTCTGGCGAATAGTCTCCAGAACGTCCTGCTCCATCTCCTCCATGGTTAAAGGAATTTCCAGCAGAATAGATTTTGCCGATTCATAAAGCCTCACCAGGTGCTCGGTGAGTTTAAAAACCCGACCGTTATAAGTTCTAATACCTTCAAACACTCCATCGCCGTACAGATAACCATGGTCAAAAACTGATACCTTTGCCTCATCCCGGGGAACCATTTCACCATTAATATAAATAAACTCGCTCACGGCTTCTCACACCTCCATTATAATTGAAAACTCCATTTACTTAAGCCAGACCTGGAATTTTAAAATAAAATAACCTTTCGCCACTATTAAGGGACGAAAGGTTTTATTCGCGGTACCACCCTTATTATCCCGTAAATTATTCCGGGACCTCTCAGGTTTAAACCTGATATAACGGATAAACCGGCGCCGCTTACTTGAGTCTGCTTTTGTCTGTAAATTCCACAGCTCACTTTCAGCGGGCAGCTCCAGGGTGACTTGGAACCAGGGGAACGGATACCGGTATCTCAGCATTCTCCGGCTCTCTGCATCCTTCAACCCTGACCTACTTATCCCCTTCACAGCTTTTAAAAAATTTTTTTAATTATAACTGTAATATAGCTTTTTGTCAACTGAAAAAAGAGTCCTTTGAAAATCTTAAAAAACTGAATACCAGGTTGTTTTTTATCGTATATCCCCTGGAAGAGAAAAAAACCAAAGGCATTATCAGCAGCTACATTAGCAACTGGGCAGTTACTATTTATCTATATATTGTACCGGCCAGCCTATACCGGATAACCTACAATCCTGCCTTCTCTGTCTTTCACGGCAGAGTCAGCGGCTACGGCCCCTATCTTATCCAGGTTTATGTCAATCTTTTCAGGTTTTTCCTCCTTCGCCGCATCTTTTTTAGCAGTAGCGGCGGCCAGGGAGGGCTCCAAACCTTTTCTCCTCTTAAAGAAAGCCTCGGCTACCTGGGGGAATATGACATAGGAAATAGCGTCTTCATCTTTTTCCATCAAGTATTTTATGGCCTCCCGGGCTTTATCCATTTCCGGCTCCAGGTTATCGGCGGGCCTGTTGAATATAGGCTCATCCTCTTTTAAAACCTTTTTTTGCAGTTCCTGGTTCATGGGAGTAGGGGGTTGGCCGTACAGGCCTTTCAAGTAGTTTCTCACTTCCGTTGAAACCATTTTATAGCGTTCCCCAACAATCACGTTTACCACAGACTGGGTACCCACTATCTGACTGGAGGGAGTAACCAGGGGCGGAAATCCAAGATCTGCCCTTACCCGGGGAACTTCTTCTAGAACGCTGGGTAACAGGTGGGTAGCATTTTGTTCTGCCAGCTGGGAAACCAGGTTAGAAATCATGCCCCCTGGAACCTGGTAGGTTAAAACGTTGGTATCCACCCCCAGAACAATATCTATGGGAATATTGTAGCTCTTGCGGACTTCCTTAAAGTGATTGCTCACCTCTAATAAAAGCTCCAGGTCCAACCCTGTATCATAGGGAGTATCCTTTAACGCTGTAACTATGGTGTCTGTAGGAGGCTGTGATGTCCCCAGAGAAAGGGAGGAGGTGGCCGTATCCACCACATCTACCCCTGCTTCAATGGCCTTAAGATAGGCCATGGAAGCCATACCGCTGGTATAGTGGCAATGGAGTTGAATAGGCATATTTACAGCCTTCTTCAGCTGGCTTACCAGTTCATAAGCGTCGTAAGGAGAAATGAGTCCGGCCATGTCTTTAATGCAAAAGGAGTCGGCCCCCATATCCGACAGCTTTTTGGCAATATCTACAAAGTGCTGGATATCATGGTAGGGGCTGATGGTATAACTTACGGTAGCCTGGGCGTGAATTTTTTCTTTTTTGCAAACCTCCAGGGCTTTTTCCATATTCCGCACATCGTTTAAGGCATCAAATATGCGGATAATATCCAGGCCGCAGTGGGCAGTATTTTTAATAAATTCCTCCACCACATCATCAGCGTAGTGGCGGTAACCTACCAGGTTCTGTCCCCGGAGGAGCATTTGAAGTTTGGTGTTTTTCAGATGCTTCCTCATAGTGCGGAGACGTTCCCAGGGGTCTTCGTCTAAAAAACGCATGCAGCTATCAAAGGTAGCTCCACCCCAGACCTCCAGGGAATGATATCCTACCTTATCCATGGTTTCCAGAATGGGAATCATCTCTTCTGTTTTCATCCGGGTAGCCATCAGGGACTGATGGGCATCCCTTAGAGTTGTATCGGTAATTAAAACTCTCCTCTTTTCCTGAGTCATAAGAATTCGCTCCTTTCGTATTTAATAATAATTTTTACTTACTATTGTTTATTATACCATGTCTTTTGCCAATCCGCTAGCCCCCTGGCCCCTAGTTTTTAGCCGGCACCCGGGCATAACTCACTACCCTGTCCCCATGGCCTATTTTAATCAGAGTAACCCCCTGGGTCTGCCTTCCCTGGCGGGAAATCTGCTTCGCCTTCTGCCGGATAATTATACCTCTAGCAGTAATAATCATGACATCATCCTCTAAACGCACTCCCCTGAAACCTACCAGTGAACCGGTCTTATCTGTAATACAGGCAGTAAAAATCCCCTTACCGCCTCTGCTTTGTGTGCGGTATTCCTTTACTGCAGTCCTCTTGCCGAAACCCTTTTCAGTTACCACCAGCATATCCATGTTTTCATTAACCATATCCATGCCCACCACATTATCACCTTCAGACAGGGTTATCCCCTTGACACCCCGGGCTGTCCGGCCCATGGTCCGAACGTCTTTTTCGTGGAACCGGATGCTTTTGCCCTTTTGTGTTCCCATGAGAATTTCCCTGTCACCATCAGTAATTCTGCAGCCTATTAGCTCATCTTTTTCCTTTAAAGAAAGGGCTCTCAGCCCTCCTTTTCTGGCCGTGCCAAATTCGCTCAAGAGTGTCTTTTTAACATACCCTCTTTTGGTAGCGAAAAACAAATTATTATCCCTGGAAAATTCTTTAATGGGAATTACAGTAGTAATAAATTCTCCCGGGCTCATAAATAGCAGGTTGATAATATTAGTCCCTCTGGCCTGCCTGCTGGCTTCCGGAATTTCATATACTTTAAGGCGATATAGTTTGCCCAAATTGCTTATGCAGAGAAGATTGTGCAGGGTAGTGGTAATAAAGAGGTGCTCCAGAAAATCGTCTTCTTTAGTGCCCATACCCGTTATACCCCTGCCTCCCCTCTTTTGGCTCCGGTAAGTATCCAGGGGTAGCCGCTTGATGTAGCCCTGGTGGGTCAGGGTTATCACCGCGTCTTCTTCCGCAATCATATCCTCAATTTGTATATCTTCTTCTCCGGGAAGAATTCTGGTTCTCCTTTCATCGGAAAACTTATCTTTAACCTGCTGCATTTCCTCTTTAATTATCTGATATACCAATTTTTCGTTTTGGAGAACCTCCTTAAAGTAGGCAATTTTCTTAATCAGTTCCAGGTACTCTTCTTCTAGCTTATCCCTTTCTAAAGCCGTTAACTTTTGCAGCCTCATATCCAAAATAGCCTGGGCCTGCTTTTCCGACAGCTGAAAGTTTTCCATCAATCCGTCCCTGGCTTCCTTTACCGTTTGGGAGGCCCTGATTAATTTAATAACGGCATCCAGGTTATTGAGGGCTATCCTCAAACCCTCCAGAATATGTGCCCGGTCCTGGGCTTTTCGCAGGTCAAAGCGGGTCCTGCGGGTAATAACTTCTTTCTGGTGCTTTAAGTATTCCACCAGCATTTCTCTTAAATTTAATACTTTTGGCTGACCTTCAACCAGGGCCAGCATTATAATTCCAAAGGTCTGTTCCAGCTGGGTGAACTTAAAGAGCTTGTTCAGTAAAATCCTGGGGTTTGTTTCCTTTTTTAAATCGATAATTATCCGCATTCCGGTGCGATCCGACTCGTCCCTTAAATCTGTAATGCCCTCTACTTTCTTTTCCCTCACCAGTTCGGCAATTTTTTCTATAAGACGGGCCTTATTTACCTGGTAGGGCAGTTCTGTAACAGTTATGCGAGTTTTATCTCCTTTAATTTTTTCTATATTGGTTTTGCCCCTTATGCGGACAATGCCCCGACCGCTGGAATATGCGGAATCAATTCCGCTTTTTCCTAATATTTCTCCCCCTGTAGGGAAGTCCGGGCCTTTAATTATATTCTGTATTTCCCTGGTCTCCAGCTGGGGATTGTCTATGAGGGCAAATAATCCTTCTATAACCTCCCCCAGGTTGTGGGGTGGAATATTGGTAGCCATCCCCACAGCAATCCCCGAAGACCCGTTTACCAGGAGATTGGGAAAGCGAGCCGGAAGGACTACCGGCTCCTCCAGACTATCGTCAAAGTTGGGGCGGTAATCAATAGTTTCTTTATTAATGTCCAGAAGCATTTGTTCAGTAATTCTCGCCATTCTTACTTCAGTATACCTCATGGCCGCAGCAGAATCTCCATCTACGCTTCCAAAGTTGCCGTGACCGTCAACCAGGGGATAGCGGCAGGAGAAATCCTGGGCCAGCCTGACCATGGCCTCGTAAACAGCCAGATCACCGTGGGGATGATACTTACCCAAAACTTCCCCTACTATCCTGGCTGACTTCCGGTGGGGCTTATCCGGGGTTATCCCCAGTTCGTGCATGGCATAAAGAATTCTCCGGTGAACCGGCTTCAAACCATCCTTTACATCCGGTAAAGCACGGCTCACAATCACACTCATGGCATAATCCATAAAAGAGTTTTTAACTTCATCCTGGATATTAATGCCCACTACTTTGCCATGGGTAAATTCCGACATCTTTTAAATCACATCCTTCATTATAACCTGTATACCTTCATTTTTAATCTAATGGTTAACAATGGTTATATTATTCTTAACTTTTCTCCTCTTTTTATGTAAAAGAACCTGTTTTTCTATTTTAGCACAAATAACATTATAAAGAAATATGACCTTTAAGATGATTAATTAATTCATTAAACTGATTTTGATATTAATTATTAATTAAACATTGATTGGACAATTACCAGAAAAGGTGCACCTGTGTTCTCCAGATGCACCTTCATTCTGATACCTGCTATTATTATGTTAAATTTAGCAAATATTATGTGAATACTGGCATTACAATTACTGTGTAACTTTGGACTGCTTGATTCCCTCCAGATCTATTACTTCCTGGGAACTAAGCAGGTTTTCCACTTTCAGTAGAATAATCAGCCGGTCATCACACCTGGCCACACCTTCCAAAAGCTCCGTATGGCCCCCCGTCATCCTGGAGGGGGGCGGCTGTATCTTTTCCCCGTCAATCATCAAGACTTCACTTACCGCATTAACAATAAGTCCTACCTGTTCACCAGAAATCTCTACTATAATTATACGGGTAAGGTTAGTTCTTTCTTCTGAAAGGCTAAAGCGTTTGCACAAATCAATAACAGGAATCACCGCTCCCCGGATGTTGATAACACCTTCTATAAACATATCAGTATTGGGCAGGGCAGTAATGGGTAGCATTTTCAGCACTTCTCTTACCAGGTAAATGTCAATTCCAAACTCCTCTTCCTCCAGCTTGAACACTACCACCTGTTTGTTTTCTGCCTCCTTCTGACTTTGCTTTTCTGCCTTTTTTCCTTGTTCATGCTCCATAGGTTAATTCACCCCCTTTAGAATTTTCCTCCGGTTTTTCTTATTTCCACATTCAGT
>CAYYWR010000093.1:3726-6337 GCA_964474145.1 uncultured Syntrophomonadaceae bacterium | reverse complement strand
CCGCCGCCGGACTACTTGTCCCCTGTATTTTATTTGCCGGTTTCGGTGCAGGGGTAAATGTCTTCTTAGCCAACCCCGGCATCCTGACTTTAACCCCGGTGTTAGCTGCAGTAGCGTTCCTGCTGTTATTAAAGCTTGTTGATTTTGACAAGGTATTATCCAGATACGAGTAGGTAGTAAAGGTATACTTTGCTGAAGGTGAAAAAGCAAGGAAGCAAGGAAGGAAGGTGCAGCCGCAATGCAGCCCAAACACATTATTATTATTCTCATATGCTTACTTCTAGCGCTTTTCTTAGTAAGGCTCTTGTTTTTCACCAGTTATCCCTGCTATTAAAATGAGAATTAAAAAAAAAGGAGGTAGTTAATTAATGAGGACCAAAAGATTTTTTTCACTGTTGATATGTACACTTTTAGTTCTGTCTTTAGCCTGGCCGGCATTAGCATCAGCAACAGCAACAGAGTTACCTGATATAGCAGGCCACTGGGCAGAAGAAAAAATTCGTCAGCTGTTTGAACTGGAGGCAATAACAGGTTACCCTGATGGCACCTTCCAGCCGGAGAATAATATTTCAAGGGCAGAGTTTTCCTCAGTATTGTGGGGAGCCCTGGAGCTGGAGGAGATGGAAGGGGGCACCTTCCAGGACATTGAAGGCCACTGGGCAGAAGGAAGGATTGAAGCACTGGTATCTCAAGGGGTTATTGATTCTGATGTTTATGAAGCAAGCTATGGTCCTGATGAACCAATCACCAGAGAAGAAATCGCCATGATGACAGTAAACATACTTGAGCCGGACAGCAACCAGGAAGAAAATGACATGGAAACATATTTGCCTTATGAAGATGTGGAAGAAATTTGTTCTGAGTTCCTTGACCATGTTATAAGAGCCTATAACGAGGAAATAATTACAGGTTACCCGGACAATACTTTCAAACCTGAAGGTACCGCTACCAGGGCAGAGGCGTCTGTAATGGCTGTCCGTTCCCTTAGAACTGCCGGTATAATCACTGATCCCGAAGCAAAGCCGGGTACGATAATGGCCGTAGAAGGAATTTTAACAGGTAAAATAGACGGACACACTATAGAAATATCTATTGAAGATGAGCCTAAAGCCTTTACTTTCCAGGATGATGTGCCCGTGGGTGAGTTTGAAGCAGGGGATCATATCATTTTTGACTATTACGAAAATGAGCGCTTAACCATTACCCGTATGGAAAAACTTGAAGATAAAACAGAACTGCCCGGTGAAATAAAAGAGTGGGTTGAATGCTCCAGCAGCATGTTGCTGGCCCAGGACAGGGAGTACGACGGGTTTTTATATCTACTGGTAACTTATGGTGAGAAGCCCACCAGCGGTTACGACGTGGAAATAACACAGGTGCTTGAAACAGCTGATGAAATCGTGGTAAGCGTTGAATTTACTGAGCCTGCAGAGGATGAGGCTGTTCTCCAGGTCCTTACCTACCCCTATGATAAAAGGGAGATTCCAGCAATAGATAAGCCAGTGCGCTTTGTTGCCCGGGGCGCCCAGGAATATCTTCCTACTCTGAAGGGGATTGATTACCTTAAACCTGTTGTCGCCCAATCAGAGTTCATAAAAGTTTTTTCCCCGGCACCAGAAAGCAGCGTTTCTGATAGCTTTACCATAGAAGGGGTTGCCAACGTATTTGAAGGCACAGTGCTTTACCGCTTATTAGACAGCGGGGAAGAAGAGCTGGATAGCGGTATAACCAGCGGCTACATGGGAGACTGGGGTTACTTTGAACCTGAACTTACTGTGCCCGGAGAAATAGAAACTGGTGAAGAACTTCTACTCCAGCTGTATACCGAGAGCGCCAAAGACGGCCGCATAGAAAACCTTGTGGAAATTGAGCTGGAGCTGTTAAGGTAAGCCTGCTGGAGCTGTTAAGGTCCTTGCTGAGGATATGTATTGTGAAAAAATAGGACCTGTTAAGTATAGTTAATAGGACTTATGGACTATTATGCTTTGCCAGTTTCTATGGTATAATTTGTTTGCGTAAAGCTTTTGCGTAAAGCCAGAGGAATAATTTAGGAATAATTTAGGAATAATTTAAAAATTTACAGAAGAGGAGGAAGTGAATTGGGTAAAAGGCAACTATGGAAAATAACAGCTTTGACAGTGGCACTATTTATGCTGCTGGCGTTACCGGCTTATGCCGTAGGGCCTGGAAACCCCGGTGGCCCCGGTAGTCCCGGTGGCCCCGGCGAAAGACCTGGTGAGTCCGAAAGAGGGCCGGAGGGAACCCCCCCTGGTTTGGAAAACCCTCCTGGTGAGGAAACCCCTCCTGAGGATGATTCAGAGGAAGCTCCTGAGGATAAGCCCGGGGAAGACCTTGATAAGAAACCCGAAAAGGACGATAAAAAGCCAGGGCCGCCGGCAGATATACCTGGGAGGCCCAGTATTCCCGGGAACGGGGAAATGAGCCCGGGAGTGGCTAACCAGCTAAGGAGCATTGACCGGGGGCTGGATCGGGTGCAGGATGCCTTTGAAAATCTTGAGCAGATCGTGTATGATTATTTCCAGATGGAAAAGGAAGAAGAGCCTGAAGACCCGGGTAATAATGTAGAGCTAACCATAGAACCAACAGAAGT
>CAYYWR010000093.1:0-3626 GCA_964474145.1 uncultured Syntrophomonadaceae bacterium | reverse complement strand
CTGCCGTATACGGCTACGAAGATGCCGCCGAATCAGTAGTAGTTACAGTTGAAGACATTGAAGACATTGAAGATAAGGAAGATAAGGAAAAAGAGCCTGAAGACCCGGGTAATAATGTAGAGCTAACCATAGAACCAACAGAAGTTACCTTAGAAGTATACGGTGAAGAACAGATCAATATTGTAGAAGTAATTCCAGAGGATACAGACATTAGCTATGACTCCAGCGATGTTGATGTAGCTACCGTCACCACCGGTGGAGCAATAAACGCCGTATCACCCGGCACAGCCAGCATAACCGTTACAGCTGCCGTATACGGCTACGAAGATGCCGCCGAATCAGTAGTAGTTACAGTTGAAGAAAATGGTTTGGATGAGGATGAGGAAGAGGATATCGAAGAAGAAATAAAGGATAATCGTTCTCAGAGCTTCTTTGGCCGCCTGGGAGCTTTGGACAACCGTTTAAACGCTATTGAAAGACGGCTTTCCAGATTAAATATTGATGAAGAGTTAGAGAGCCGACAGGAAAGAATTGAGGATCTGCAAAGTGAAATAGACAATCTGCGTCAAAAAATTTATGATGTGCAGGAAGCAGCAACTCGCCTGCGGGATCAGCCGGACACCAGTGATATGGGATCACGGACAGGGATAGAAGCTACTCATACCTGGACCGTGCAGTTTAGCAGAGATTTAAATCCCGGGTCAGTTAATACCCGCCATGTTATGGTGGCCCAGATTCAGGGAGATGAATTAGAGATTATGGAAGTTGAGATATTGCCGGGAGATAAGCCTAATATAATTCAGGTAAATGCTGCAGAGGGGTTTTTGCCCGGTGAGAATTACTATATGTTTTTGACAACGGGGATTGAGTCAATAGATGGAACTAACCTTAGCAGCCCGGTACAGATGAGTTTTAGTATAGATTAGATGCTAACATAAAAATAATATACCGGTTTAAAAGGTGCTAAGGGTAAGGGAAAAGGGAAGGCTTTACCGGATTTACCCAAAAAAATAACCGGCAAATAGCAGCCCCTGCGGCAAAGCCATGAACACCAGGAACAGGCTTAACTGCAGGGGTTGCTTATTTTTTTGTCTGGCCAGTTAACCAGTTAATTGCACACAGCTGGAATAGTTGATATAAAATTCTAGAGATAATTATTTGAAAGCAAGCTGCATTTTTTAATTTAACCGTCTTCGTATCTTTGCCCGCGTCTTTTACGGCTTTTCAATGATTACCAATCTTTCCTGCACACCCCAGGCTCGCGTTTCTTCCTTGGAGTCAGCGGCCAGGTCAATATCATCTGTGCCTATTTTCCCTCCCCGGTCATTTACGGTATACCATCCCTTACCTTCTACATAGATACGGGTACCAAAAGGAATATTAGGGCCAGCCGCTGCAGTCTTCCCGGGAATAACCTCTTTACCGCTGGCTGTAATTTCAGGGACCCCCATATAGTCCCACCCATCAACAGCTTCAGGATCCAGGGGAGCATATTTCGTTATGTTCATTTTCCGGACTTCATACTCTTCATCGGTTGTCAGAGAATCAAAAAAAGCTCTGAGCTGCTCTTTAACCTCAGTTTCAATCTCAGTTTCAAGCTCGGCTTCAAATTGTGATTTTAGCTCATCTTTACGTTTTTCCAGGGCGATGTTAACTTGATGCAAATGGTAAATATAAAAAGATGAAAACACAAGAACCAATACTAAAAACATGAAAACTAATATGAAAGCAGTGTTCTTGTTTTCGGCTATACTTAGCCATTCCTTAGCTTCTTGTAAGCCATCAATTATTTTACCCTTCATAAGTAACCCCCCCCCCCCCAAAAATATTATCATCCCATTTGGGGAAGTATCCCCACGGGCCATGGTCACAAACATCACAAACTGCCGCTTTTGTATATTATATTTCATCAAAAAAATCATAATCCCTGCTTGCTGGTCTATTTTCATGGATTTTAATGCTTTTCCCTGGATTTTACAGCATATTTTATATTATTCTTTATTGAGCAGGAAAACCAGATTATTTTTAGAATATAAAAAGAAAAAGGATAGGAGGCCCTGGTTATGGTTATGTTTAAAAAGGTTTTTCTGGTATTGTTGGTCTTACTGTTCATGGGAGCCCTCATGTATGGATGCGGCGCCCCCGCTAATGATGGGGACCCCATTAAAGATGATGAGGAAGAAACGACCATGGAGGAGGAGATGGAGGAAGCAACTCCTGAGGAAATGGAAAAAGAGCCTTCTGATAAGGATGAGGAAGAGCCCTCCTTACAATTGGAGGACTGGGAGGCCCCCACCAGTTTAGAAGAACTGGCAGCCACCTATAAAGAGATACGCCACAGCTGGTGGGAAAATGGAGAGGAAATTGCTTCTGTTCACTACTTGTTTGAAGGTGTTGAAACCTTGGATGGGGTCCAGACTGATAAAATTTCTTTTAATATCAACGAAGAAAACTTTACCTTCTGGATTGACCAGGAGGGGGACACCCAAAAAATTGAGGTTGGGGGAGAAAGCATGCCCGTGGAAATGGAAGATATAATTTTCATGCCCCTGACTACCCAAATTTTCATGCCTTTTCACATCTCCCAGGAGTGGAGGGTGGATCAAATGCTTGTTCACCCGCCCCCGGGAGTAGAAATTAAAAAAACAGAGGAGGCAAGGAAAACCATAGGGGACCTGACGGGAACAGTCTATACCTTTGAAGCTACCCTGGGGTACCCGGAGGTTCCCCAGGGAGAAAAGGGGAAGTTCCGCTGGGAAATTGCCGATTTTGGAGAGTTCCAAATGCTGATTGGCTGGGAGAGCCTGGAAAGGGTCGGGGAAGAACTGGTCCTGGAGTTTAAAATAGATCGGCTGGCCCTGCGGCAAGTTAGAAGGTCAGAGGAAGCTGAAGCATTATAATCTTAACAGCTAGATAGTATTAAATATTAAAGGCTGAGCCGTGGATTTTCAAAAATCAATTTATCCGTAAAGAACAGCCCCACTTCCACAACCTTTTCCCCCGTTATCTTTTCCCAGCAGCGCTGGTATATTTCCACCTGGGGGCTGTAATATTCAACCAGTTTTTTCAGGTGGCCTTCATCTTCCACGGCATCAGTCTTGTAATCCACCAGCACCCAGCCAGGGCCCTGGCGAAAGGCCAGGTCTATGATCCCGCTGATATATGTATCATTATCCCAGGTGCCAAAGGGGACTTCGGCGTACCTTTCCGGGGAAGCACATACCCTTTGCCAGAAGGTAGAGCTGGTGATCTCCTGTAAAGCCTGGAACACTTCAGCAGGCTGCCAGAAAGGTTCTTCTTCCAAAAGGAGGAGCTTTTCAGCTATGGCCTGCAGCTCTTTTTCCCCGGGCCCTTTTCCATCACCCTGGCCCCCTGCCGGGGCATTCTTTAGCAAATTTTCCAGGGCAGCGTGGATTATATTTCCCCAGCCGGGGCCTTTCCCCTTTACTTTTCTTCCAGGGGCCCTTTCTTCCCTTCCAGCCTCTGTGGCCCGCAGGCGCTTCCAGGTAGGGGAAACCATTTCCCCCATGGCTTTTTCCCTATCTATTCTGGCCTTCTCCAGCAGGGATAGGGTGATGGGCTCTGCCTTTGCCTCCCCTGGAGGTAAGGCCGGTTCTAAAAGAGGC
>CAYYWR010000092.1:0-6342 GCA_964474145.1 uncultured Syntrophomonadaceae bacterium | reverse complement strand
ATATAGTTTGTCCTTTAATTATATTGCCTGTACAAACTAAATATGCATAGAAGGTCAAACCAGACCCTGATAATTAAAACATAATTTTATGTCTTCTTAGTCCCACATTAAGAACGAGACCAATAGCTAACATATTGGCCAGCAGTGAACTGCCCCCGTAACTCAAAAAAGGTAAGGGCAAACCGGTAACGGGCATAATACTGATGGTCATACCTACGTTAACCAGTATCTGAAAAATGAACATGGAAGCAACTCCTGCACAAATGAGAAAACCAAAAGTATCTTTAGCATACATGGATATTTTTAATATGCGATAAATTAATAGTAAATATAGAGCTAATAGAACTGCTGCACCTATAAACCCAAATTCTTCTCCCAGAACAGAAAAAATAAAGTCTGTGTGCTGTGCCGGCAAAAAATCATGCATGTTCTGGCTCCCCTGGTAAAGTCCCTTACCAAATGTTCCCCCGGAGCCTATAGCAATAACGGACTGAATAAGCTGGTAGCCGTGATCAAGGGGGTCTATCTCCGGGTTCGTAAAAATAATAAGCCGCATTTTTTGATATTCTTCCAGGTTCATCCATAACACGGGAAAAGCTGCTATCCCGGCAAAAATTATTAATAAAAGGTGCTTTGTCCTGGCCCCAGCCAAAAAAAGCATCCCGAACAAAATAGCCAGAAATACCAGGGAAGTCCCTAAATCGGGCTGTCTGAATATTATAAAAACAGGAATAGCAACATGTATAAAAGCCAGCACCAAGATTTTAATATCCCCCAGCTCACCTTCTTTACTTTCCAAAAATCTAGCCAGGGTGACTATAATTATTAGCTTGGCAAATTCAGATGGCTGTAAGAGCATGAAATTCAGGTCAATCCATCTTTGAGAACCGTAAACTTCAGTTCCTATATATAACACCGATATTAGCAACAATATATTGGCAACATAAAAATATTTATGAAGACGAGAAAAATTTGTATAATCAATACTTATTATTATAAACATCGCAAATAAACCTGCTAAGGCCCATATGAACTGCTTGCGGGCGTAAAGCAGGGGGTCTACACTATAATTACGGGTTGCACTGCTTAATACAACCAGGCCGTAAAAAGATATCAGCAATACTATAAATAGAAGTGGGTAATCGAAGTTTCGCCACAATTTCCTATCGAACACAGATAAATCCCTTCCCAAAAGGCTTTATATTATTTTTAACTATTTACCGTTCTTTTAATTTCTTTAACCGCCAGATTAGCTTCCAAAACAGCAGTTCCTTCTCCCTGGTGAAAGTTTACCTCTGTTGCCTCCTGATCAATTTCCATATAACGGGAAATAACCTCAATAATTTCCTCCTTAACCTTGTCCAGAAACTCCGGGGAAATACTGGCACGGTCGTGGACCAGAACGAGGCGAAGCCTTTCCTTGGCTACTTCTTTACTATCAGGGTTTTTATTTAACAAAGCCTTTACCAGATCCATAAAACTCACCGGGACATCTCTCCTTTACATTAATAGCCTTACCAGTAAACTAACCTGATCTTATAAACTTTTTTAGCCTGGCAAATATACTGTCCTTCTCACTCAGGTCAAGGAACGGCACCTCTTTACCTGATATCCTCATACAAATATTCTTAAACGCTCTTCCTGATATTGTGTCATCTGCAACAATGGGTTCCCCCCGGTTAGTAGAAATAATAATTTTCTCATCATCAGGTACGATACCTAAAAGTTTAACTGCCAGTATTTCAATTATATCCTCTACATCCATCATATCTCCTTTTTTTACCATGTCTGCCCTTATACGATTAATAATCAACCTGGGATTAGATAAGCCAGAGGCTTCCAGGATTCCAATAACTCTATCTGCATCTCTCACGGCGGACACTTCAGGAGTTGTAACTATTATACTGGAGTCAGCCCCAGCAATAGCGTTTTTAAAACCCTGCTCTATTCCTGCGGGACAATCTATTACAATATAATCAAATTCCTTTTTTAATTCCAGGCACAGTTCTTTCATATGTTCCTGATTAATAGCAGTTTTATCCCTGGTTTGAGCAGCCGGCAGCAAAAAAAGGTTTTCATTCCGCTTATCCTTTATCAGCGCCTGCTGCAATCTACACTCTTTCTCTACCACATTTACTAAATCATAAACTATCCTGTTTTCCAGTCCCATTACCACATCCAGGTTCCTCAAACCTATATCAGCATCTATCAGAATAACTTTTTTACCTGTCATGGAAAGGCCTGTCCCAATATTTGCTGCAGTAGTTGTCTTACCTACTCCACCTTTACCTGAGGTTATTACAATGACTTCCCCCATATTATTTCCTCCCTGCAGTTATCATTAATTTAATTTTATTCAATTTTTTTAAGTAATGAAGTAACAAATATTCGTTCGCCATTAACAAAAGCAAACTCTGGAACATCTGGAACCGACGTTTCTTCATCGGGGGAGCGACAAATTATATCGGCAATCCTCATCTGGGTAGGAAGAAGCCTTAATGCTGTTATTGAAGCATTCTTATCACTGGAAGTTCCAGCATGAACAACTCCTCTGATGGTTCCCATAACAATAATGTCTCCCCCGGCCACTACCTCCGCCCCTGGATTTACATCTCCTAAAATAACAATATGTCCATCAAACTTTATTTGCTGACCAGAGCGTACCGTCTTTTTTAAAATTAATGTTTCTCCTATCTTTTCTCCATCCTTTGACAAGCTTTCCCTGGCTTTAGACGGGTTAAACCGCTCCCTGGTAAGGTCTACTAAAACCTTGCCTTTTTTGTTACATATTTTTTTTAGGAAAATATTGCTGTGCTCATCTACTATTTCAATTATTTCCTCTAACTGCTTCTGGGAGCAGTCCCTGTTGCCAACATTTATCTCCACAACAGCATTACCAAAAAAATTTTTCCTGCGCCTGAAAACTTCTATCAAAGAAACCTTAAGCTCTTCAAGCTCTATCTCTTCTTTAAGATATACGGTTATACCTTCACTACTGCCTTTAATTACTACACCTTTGTCCTCCATATTCATCCTCCACCATCAAGTTATAACTGTCGAATAAATCAGTTCTGTTTATTTCACTTCCTGGGGTTACCCGACACCTGTATCACTGTCCATGAGCCCTTCTCCTTACCCATGTCCTTCATCCCCTCCTGTGTCCTCCAACATATCCAGTTCTTCTAGTTCATGATGCTCTTTTAAGTACTCCTCCAGGTCATAACTATCTTCCAGGTTATAGTGTTCTTCTACATCATAGCGTTCCTCTAAATGCTGGTATTCTTCCAGGTCGTAATGCTCTTCCAGGTCGCGGTGATCTTCCAGGTCGCGGTGATCTTCCAGGTCGTAATGCTCTTCCAGATCATAACTATCTTCCAGATCACGGTAATCTTCCTCCAGGTCATGGTATTCTACAGCACCTATCGCTCCTTGTTCCGGGCCCTCTGCTCCTTCTTCCTCTATGTCCTCAATGTCGAAATAGCTCCTGATAATCTTTTCGGCTACAGGCGCAGCAGCGCTCCCTCCTGTCCCCCCAAACTCTATCACAACAGCAAAGGCTATTTCCGGATCTTTTGCAGGAGCGTACCCTACATACAGACCATGAGTATCCAGGTCTCGATGGACCTGCGCTGATCCTGTTTTACCTGCTGTCTCCATAGGAAGTCGCTGTAGGAAACCGGCAGTTCCGCCCGGTCGGGTAACTCCCTCCATTCCTTCTCTTAATATTTCAATGGTTTCATCAGAAATATCTACCCTGTGAAGCTGCGGTTCTGCTTCAAATACTACCTCACCTTCTTGGGAAACCACCCTGTCCACCAGGTATGGTTTATAGTGGATACCACCATTGGCAATAATAGCTGTGTAATTGGCTAACTGTAGGGGGGTGAAATCGTGGAAGCCCTGACCAATGGCTGCATCCATGGTTTCAGCAGGATACCAGTTAGGATCAACACTTTTAGCCCTCTTGGTTTCCCGGCTGGCCACATCTCCCGATGATTCTCCGGGTATATCAGTTAATCCGGTGGGTCGACCAAAACCAAATTCCCGGGAATAGTAAGCCAGGTTATCAATGCCTACCCTTAAACCCATTTCATAAAAAAACACATTACATGACTTGATTAAGGCATCGGTAATATTTATAGAGCCATGAGCCGTTCCTCTAAAGCAACTTTTTGTAGCGCCATATCGGGTCAGACTTCCCCCACATCTAAATGTTTCTTTAGACCTCACCTCTCCTTCTTCCAGGGCAGCTGCAGCCGTTACCATTTTGAAAGTAGACCCTCCGGAATAGTTTCCCCTTATAGCCCTGTTATTGTAAGAAATATCTTGGGCCTGGATTTCAGAATCAAAATCTATGTTGAAAGTGTTGGGATTATAATCAGGATAACTGGCCATAGCCAGCACTTTCCCGGAATTAGGGTCTAAAACTACTGCTGAAGCTACTTTAGTTCTCTTGCCCTCCTCCTGAAGTTCAAACACCTGATCCCTTAAAAACTGCTCGGTGTCCCTCTGCAAACCGGCATCCAGTGTCAGGTAAAGGTCATTGCCGGGAACTGGAGCATTCTTATCCCGGGATCTTATGAGTCTTCCTGAAGAATTCACCTCTACCAGCTGCCCACCGTCTTCTCCCCGGAGGTACGGCTCCCACACCAGTTCAATACCGTCTTTACCGGTGCGATCCCCATAACTGTACGTATATCCCTCTTTTTCCCACTTGTCAATATAGAACTGGGGGGGCTCCTCTCCCATATACCCCAGTATATGAGAGGCCAGCCTATCATATACATAGTTTCTTATAGGCTGCACTTCAATTATTACCCCTGGCAGCTCCAATCTTCTCTCTTCTATCCGGGCAACCGTTTCCAGACCCACGTCCGTAGCTAACCTTACAGGCAGGTACCTTCTATAACGCTGCTTTTGTATTTCCTCTTCAATATCTTCAATCTCTTTGTTCAGTTCTTTGCTTAAAAATGAAATCACTTTTTCTCTATGTTCCGGTGGGACTTCCCCCAGGGAAATGGTAAATCCTTCCCGATTGGAAACCAGCTTATCCCCGTTGCTATCAAATATTTCTCCCCTGGGTGCAGTTATAGGCAAAACCCTCAACATATTTACTTCAGACCTGTATCTGTAATAATCCCCCTGGACTACTTGCAAGTAAGCAAGACGGGCCATCAATACACCTATAATAATTATGGTAAGAAATAAAAACAATCTCAAGCGCTTTAAGATATTTTTGCTCATGTAGTTGAATCCCCCCGCTTCCCCTGCCGCATTGCAGCAGGCATCAAAATATTATAAGGGATAAAAAAAATTCTTTTTATTAGCAAAATAAACAAACAAATAAATAAATGGAGTCAGACAAAAATTATACAGAGCCCTGGGCAGCATAATGTTTTGAAAAGCATGCAACAAGGAAATCCTGGTTACTTCTTCAGAAAAGATGAAAACCAGCCCTTCATGTAGAAAGGTTAGAACAAAAACAATAAGCATGGGACCCAGGACAAAATCCTTGTAAATGTTTTTCTCAGTGAATCCTGACAAGTAACCGGCTACCATTTTAGTTAAACCGAAAAGACCTAATGCGTGACCGTAAAGGATATCCTGAGTAAGGCCGGCTGTTAAACCCAGGACAGCCCCTTTCTTACTTCCCCATAGAATACTTAAGCATACTACCAGAATAAGTAACAAATCTGGCTGCTTTGCACCAATATTAAAAAAAGGAGACAAACCACCTTGAAAAACCAGTAAAATAACAATTATCAAGAAGACCTTGGCTTTTGCCATAATTACTCTATCCTTCTATCATCCATAGATTCCCGGGAAGACTTGTTATCTGTCTGGTCTTTCTAGCTCTTCTTCCTGATCAGCAGGAATTATACTTTCCTGACCTTCCCTGGTTTCATCTTCAAATTCTTCTAACCCGTCCAGCAAGTCTTCATAGCCTTCATAGCCTTCGGATTCTTCCAGATTTTCATATTCTTCAAAATGTTCTTCTTGTGAAAATTCTTCTTTGTAACGCTCTATCTCTTCTTTATTTAAAAAATCATCACCTGTGCTTTTTACCACAAAAACTTCTTCCAGACTGTTAAAATTAACCGCCGGCTTAATTATAGCATATTTCAGTAAACCATATTCATCCTGACCTACTTCTATGACTTCTCCTATTACCAGGCCTGGAGGAAATACACCACCTAAACCGGAAGAAATAACAACCTGTCCTTCACTTACTTCTGCATCCTGAGATATATTAACCATACGACAGTATCAAGGTACATCAACAAAACCTTCTAAAAAGCCTATAGTTCCCATCTCTCGGGAGTCCTGAATTGTTCCACTAAC
>CAYYWR010000091.1:0-6404 GCA_964474145.1 uncultured Syntrophomonadaceae bacterium | reverse complement strand
TGCTTAAAACCTTATATGATCCGGTGGTAGAGGAAAAAGGCAGGATAAAAGGTAGAGAAGAAGGCAGGGAAGAAGGTAGGGAGGAAGGTAGAGAAGAATTAAAAAAAAGCATTCACTGTTTTTCAGCTGATTTAGAGGACTATGGTGAGTATAAGGATGAACTGGAGGGCCAGCTAAAGGAAATCAAGGAGATGCCAAGATTAAGAGAAATATTAAAGGTGTCAGCCCGAATATCCAGTGTTAAGGAGTTAGTGAATTACTTGACAGTCACTTAACTTGAGACAGTTACTTAACTTATTAACATTTCACGTTCTTAGTAAGAGATTACAGCAGCGCAAGAATGGAAATTGCTGCCGAAGAAACATTATGTATTAACTTATTATCATAAGTTAACTGATATAGAAGGATAAGCCTCCTGGATATTTCCTCGTTAAAGTATTGTGGAAAAACCGGGAGGCTTTCTTGACACATACTTTGTTATTTCTCACCTTAATTCCTTAAAAGTACAGATTATTTCAAAAAATAAACCGGGAGAACCGTCCCCCTGGTTGACTCCGAGAAAATAAACCGGGAGAACCGTCCCCCTGGTTGAAACCACAAGAACCGTCCCTCTGGCTGCCCTTCCCCTGGTTGTTAGAGCCATGAATGTTTTCCCCCGTAGTTTTCCCTAGTCAATAGTAACAATGTTGCCGCCATTTTGCTTGCTTTGAGACATGAGGTGTTCAACACGACTTAGGAGTGTTTCCACACTATCTCCCGGGGAGACCAGTGTTGCCCCACAGGAAACTGTAACAAAAAGAGATTCTTCCTGGCTGCTGCTGCCCCCGGGTTCTTCCTGACAGTCTCCAGGTTCTTCCTGGCTGTTGTCATTACCACCACCATCACCACCACTCCCCCTGTCAATGCCGTCAATGTCGTCATCAATGTCTTTTTTAAGGGCTGTATGGGCTGTATTTTCAACCAGCAGGCGCAGTTTTTCTGTTACCTTTTCCAGTCCTATTATATTATTGGATGGAAAAACAGCAACAAATTCCTCGCCGCCCCAGCGGGCAATGAGGTCTTCACCTCTGAGGGCACCCTGGAATGTTCTGGCAAGCTTTTGCAGCACATTATCCCCCATCTGGTATCCGTATCTATTATTAAAATTTCTAAAGTTATCAATATCAATAAAAGCTATTCCGAAAGGAGTCCCCGAAGTGTGATATTCGCTGAGTTGAACCTGGAGATAGGACTGGAGGTACTGCCTGCTGGGAATATTGGTTAGGGCATCATACATGGCAAACTGCTTTGGATTCACTGATCTTTTTGCTGTGGAAGCAGCCCCTTCAACAGCCTGGTAGAGTTCTTTAGGTTTAATGGGCTTGGAAACGTAACCATCCATGCCCGCCTTTATAAATTTTTCCCGGTCCCCCTCCATGGCGTATGCCGTCATGGCAATGATGGGGAGGTGGTCCCCTGTTTTCTTTTCCCATTTCCGTATCCGCCGGGTAACCTCCAATCCGTCCATTTCGGGCATCTGTATATCCATCAGCACCAGGTCAAAAGTGCGAAATGACAGGATTTCCAGGGCGCTTACGCCATTAAACGCAGAAGTAACGCTCCAGCCCTTTTTCTCCAGGAGAACTGTGGCCAGTTTGCGGTTCATGGCCTTATCTTCTACCAGGAGTATTTCTAACTTCCTTCCCTTTTCTTGCATTATCTGGTGTATCTGGTCCAGGGATCCCGATCCCGGTTTACGTGCTTTTCGTGGAGTTAGCCCCTTATCTTCCCAGGCCACTTTAAGGGGTAGAGTAAAGGAAAAGGTGCTGCCCCTGCCCAATTCACTTTGCATCTGTATAGTGCCCCCCATCAACTCCACCAGCTTTTTACATATGGCCAGTCCCAGTCCGGTACCTTCATATTTGCGGCTGCTGGAGGTATCTACCTGGGTGAAACTCTGGAAGAGGCTACCCTGCTTTTCCCTGGGAATGCCGATACCCGTATCGCTTATAGAAATGTGCAGGTTAACTACATCTGCATTGGCAGTTTTTTTATCTTTGTTAACAGATAATCTGACAAATCCAACATCAGTAAATTTCAAAGCATTTCCCAGGAGGTTTACCAGGACCTGCCGGATCCGGGCCGGGTCGCCATATACCTTTTCCGGCAAATCCTCCTGGATAAACCTGTGCAGGTCCAGGCCTTTTTCCCGGGCCCGCAGGGTAAATGCGGAAACCGTGTCTTCAGCCAGGCTCTTCAAGTTGAACTCTTTTTCTGTTATTTCCAGGCGGCCGGCTTCTATCTTGGAAAAGTCCAGGATGTCGTTAATTACAGTGAGCAGGGAATCGGCGGAGGTTTTAATCATTTCTGCATAGTCCTGGTGCTCAGGGCTGAGATCAGCAGCGCACAACAAATCGGCCATACCCATGATTACATTCATGGGGGTGCGGATTTCGTGGCTCATGTTGGCCAGAAAATCGCTTTTGGCCTGGTTGGCGGCCTCTGCAACCTGGCGGGCAATCCGGTCTTCTTCTGCCTGTTTTCGCTCTGTGATGTCGTGGCCAATTTCTAAAGTGCCCACTATATTTCCGGAGCAGTCGCGCACAGGAGCAGTCCGCACCACCCAGGAACCCATGGTGTCCGGCCAGTGCTCCTGATTATGGGGAGACAGCTCCCCCTCCTGGGGCATGCCCGTCTCCAGGGCCAGGGAAACGGGGCAGTTGCTGCAGGGACTGGTCAGTCCCAGGGTTTCGTAGCACTTCCTGTTCTTTATTTTTCCCAGGGTTACAGGGAAGCCGGTAATGTCTTTTATTCTCTGCACGTAGGCTTTATTTCCCCAAATCAGGTTATAATCCAGGTCGTGAAAGGCGATGGCTTCGCTGGCATTTTCCAGAATCAGCTCTTTTTCCCTTTCCGATTTCTGGACCTCTAACTCTACCATTTTGTGCTCAGTGATATCTGTAACTTCTCCGTGCCACAGTACGCTGCCGTCATCTAACTTTTCAGGTTTTGCACTGCCCCTGAGCCACCTTTCCCCCTGCACTGGCAGCAGAACCCGATAATCAAGCTTCCACTGCTTTAAGGTTCGGAAGGATTCCCGGATGGACCCCATTACTTCGTCGTGGTCCTCCGGGTGAAGCCGCTGGATAACTGCAGCAGCATCCCTGCAGGCTTCTTCGGGAGTTACTTCGTAAATTTTCTGGATTCCTTTACTGGCATAGGGAAAGCAGGACCTGCCATCGGGGAAGTACTGATACTGGTAAATCATGCCCGGGATGTTATCTGAAAGCTTTTGCAACAAGGCGTTACTGGCCTGAAGCTTTTCATTGGCCTGGACCAGCTCTGCCGTGCGCTCCCTAACTTTTTCCTCCAGCTCTTCATAAGCCCTTTGCAGCATCTCATCGGCCCGCTTCTTATCTGTTATATCCAGGTTGAAACAGGTCAGCCCCACTACCTCTCCACCATCTGAATATATTGGTGAATAGTAGACTTGCCAGTACTGGCGGGATAACCCCTGGTCTCCGTATTCTTCAATGCTTACAAAACTATCCCCTGCTAAAGCTCGACCAAAGTCTCTCCTGGCTTTGTCCCGGTCTTCTGGAGTGCCGATAACATCATGAAGCATGTTCATCCCCACTTCAATTTCTACTCCCCAAATATTACGCATGGTATCCTGGTGTTTTTTGTTAAAAGCAAGATAGCAGTAATTCTTATCCAGGGCAAATACTATAATCTCTGGAGAACTATCCAGAATAGCAGAATGTAACCAGCTGGTATCACTCATTTTTTAAACAGTCCCTTCTTTTAAGATTACTTCCTGACAGTTAACTAAAGCCTTTGGCTGTTTTTTTCCTGATGATAGTTTATTCCAGGTCCTGCAGAGATGACTCAATTGCCTGACATTACAAATCAATCCCAAAACTTTTCTTAACTTTCTTAACTTTCTAATCTTTCTAAACTTTTCTTTGCTTCCCTCCATGCTTCCCTGTTTAATGGTAAATTTTTCGCTGTTATGCTATCGCTGTTATGCTAATTTATATTTCTATATCCCACCAGCATATTCCTGTTTGGATGTATAATTAAAATGGTATCTAATCAGCCCTTAGCCTTTTATAGTTTGTGACAGCTAACAGAAATTTAATAAAATGCTACAAACTTTAGCAGGAAAATCATGGAGAAAAGTAGAACAGAAAGTAGAATAGCGTAGAACAGAAATGTAGAACAGAAATGTAGAAGATCCATGATAGGAGAGGATTTGCCATGGCGCCCTATGCTAATAATAAAAAGAATGTTTTCAAGCCGGAAAGAATCAACAGCTTGCTTTTAGCCATTTTTTTAATTATCATATCCATTATGGCAGGACTTTTGCTCAGCTTGAGGTTTGATTTATACGAAATCGAAGCGGTGCGCATCGGATTTGGATCTCTTCCCGTTCTTTTGGGAAGCATATGGCTCGGCCCCTGGTGGGGAATGTTCATTGGCGGCGGCAGTGACCTTCTGGGCTTTGCCCTGCAGCCTGCGGGACCTTATATTCCCTATATAACTTTAATCTCAATCCTGCGGGGTTTTTTGCCGGGATTTATGGCTTCCTTTACCGGTAATATTACCCGGGTGCGCAATCTGGCAATCCAAATTGGTGTAACCCAGGTAGTATGCTCCGTAATCCTCATGCCCCTGGTGTTGTTCCAGGCGTTTGGGGTGCCCCTCCTGGATAATATGGCTACCAGGGCTTTGTACCAGGCTTTTGCCATACCTATCTATCTTGGGATTATTTACGTTCTTATCAAACAGTTGAAATCTGGAGAAGCCCTCCGGGTCAGCGAAGCCAAGTTCCGGGGCATTTACGATAATGCCCTGGATGCCATGCTGGTCTTTGACAGGGAGGGAGTAATAGTAGAGGCCAATCCAGCGGCCTGGAGCACTTACGGATATACCCGGGAGGAGTTTGTGGGCCTGACGGGAAGAGATATTGTGCATCCCGACTATCATCACCTTTTTCACAGGTTTAAGGAGGACGTGGAGCGAAAAGGATATTTTCATGCCCGGTCGATAGATGTTCGCCGGGATGGTTCCCCCTTTCACGTGGAAGTCAAGGGTACTTCCATCCTCTTTAACGGAGAAGAACACCTGCTGGCAGTAGTACGGGATATAACCCCACAAAAACAGGAGGAAAAGGCATTAAAGGAAAGGGAAGAGCGGGCACAAGGACAGCGGGAGGCATTAACAAAACTGGCCCTGGATGAGTCCTTTGTGGCCGGGGAGATGCCCCAGGCACTGAAGCGAATTACCCGGGAGGTGTCGGAAGCAATGGCTGTAGAAAGGGTAAGCGTATGGTCTTTTTCTGAAGATGGTTCGGAATTGAGATGTCTTTCCCTTTATGAAGGCGGAAAGAAAAAGCACAGTGAAGGGACTGTGCTGAAGTTGGCCGACGTGCCCAGCTATGCAGATGCCATTTTAACCGAAAACAGAATATTTGCAGAAGATGCCCGGACTGATTCCCGCACCAGGGGGCTAACGGAGAACTACCTGGTTCCCCTGGGAATTAAATCAATGCTGGATGCAGGAATCATGTTGGAGGGCAAGCTGGTAGGAGTATTATGCCTGGAGCACATCGGGGAAAAGAGAAGGTGGCACTCCGATGAAGAGGTTTTTGCCAGCACAGTTGCCTCCATGGTTGCACAATTATATGCGAATATCCAGCGTAAACTGGCAGAGGAGAGGACCCGTTACATAAGCTTCCACGATGGCCTCACAGACCTGTACAACCGGTATTACCTGGAGGAGGAAATGAATAGACTGGATACACCAAGGCAGCTTCCCATCAGCCTTATCATGGTTGACGCAAACAATCTCAAGCTGGTTAACGATACCTTTGGTCACTGTGCAGGAGATGAGCTGCTGAAAGCTTCCGCTGATATACTAAGAAAATCCTGCCGGGAAGAGGATATCATAGCCCGCTGGGGTGGAGATGAATTTGTCGTTTTCTTGCCCCGGACCACAGGGGAAGAAGCCGGGACTATATGCAATAGAATAAGGGAAGGTTGCAATGATTACCATGTGGAAAATGTGCCTGTATCCCTGGCTGCAGGTGCTGCCACCAAGGACACTGCACAAAAGGATCTCTTTGAAGTTTTAAAAGAAGCCGAGGACTACATGTATAAACATAAGCTTGCCGAAAGTTATAGCGAAAAAAAAGCAGTGCTGGACATCATGTTAAAAACATTAGGGGGAAAAAGCTTTGAAACAGAAGTTCATATCAAGGGCATGCAGGAGGTTGCCATGAAAATAGGCCAGGCAGTAGAACTATCCGATGCAGAACTGAACCGGTTGAATTTGCTGATTTCTCTGCACGATATAGGAAAAATAAACGTTTCCCGGGAGCTGTTAACCAAAAAAGAATCTTTAACCCGGGAGGAATGGGAGAT
>CAYYWR010000090.1:0-6450 GCA_964474145.1 uncultured Syntrophomonadaceae bacterium | reverse complement strand
CCAGAACCATAGTCACAGCCAGAATAATAGTCAAAATGATAATAACAGTCACAAGGTTTATAATAAGAAAAACCTGGATTTTATAAACATGGTAAAGGAGCTCAAGGAGGTTCTCTTTCAGGAAAGGGATTATATCGTCACAGAAAATTTTGAAGGATACCTGAAACTGGTGGCCCGGAAGGAAGGCTTGATTCAGGCCATAAATGATACCATCGCAGATTCTGAGAGCTTTGCCTTTGATAGTGATGATGAAGAGCGTGAAATAGGGGTTACCTTAAGGGAGTTGATGGAGGTTAACCGGGGAAACATGCGCCTCCTCTACAACTATCGGCTTTACCATAAGGAAGTGGCCAGCGTCCTGGCACCAGGGAGGGAAGCCGCCTTTCAGGTAGTTCAGGGTGATCAGGGCAATCAGGGTGATCAGGCCAGCCAGAGCAAGGTTACATACGGAAATAAGAACCAGGCTTCAAGCTCCCTCTTTGATACCCAGGCATAGAAAGTTCTTTGATACCCGGGCATAGAAAGTCACAGAAAGCCATAGAAAGCCATAGATAACTATGGAAAGCCATATGGAAAGCCATGGGTCATGGAAAAGGAAAAGAACAGAAAGCCACAGAAAGGGGCACTACCATGAGATCAACTTTTTCAGGTTTAAATATATCAGTACTGGGAATGCAGTCCCAGAGAAAGGCTACAGACATTACGGCCCACAATGTAGCCAACGCCAGCACAGAAGGATTCAGCCGCCAGCGGCCAGCCATTGTTGCCACACCTCCCATGTCCTATTCAGGAGCGGGACAGGTGGGCACAGGAGCCATAGTGGAAAATATAGAAAGAATCAGGGACGGCTTTTTAGACAAGCAGCTGCGGGACGAAAAGGAGCTTTTAGGATACTGGGATGCCCGCAAGGAGGGTCTGGATAAAATAGAAAAACTATTTATGGAGCCCGGTGACACCGGCTTCAATACTGTCATGGGCAGGTTCTTTGATGCCTGGCAGGACCTGAGCAAAAATGCCGAAAGTTCTCCGGTAAGGACCCAGCTCATGGAAATTTCCCAGACCCTGATAAACAACGTAAATCACTTGAACGGCCAGCTAGATGACCTGAGCAGAGATACCAACGAGATGATAAGGATACAGGAGGATGACATAAACAGCATATCAGAACAGATATCCCAGCTCAATCAGCAGATTGTTCGGGTAACCTCCCGGGGAGATTCTGCCAACGACCTGATGGATAGAAGGGATGTCCTGCTGGATGAACTGTCGGACATTATAGACTGCAAGGTAGTCCACGGCAAAAACGGAGCCGCAAATATTTTGTTCAGGGGAAGGGATCTGGTCCGGGAAAACAGCTACAACGAGATAAAAACGGTATATGATGAAAATAATGATGTTAATCTCTTTTGGGATATGAAAGGCATCCTGGAAGAGATAAATATAGAGAGGAAAGATTCCCTGGCCAGTAGCAGGGATACCCTGGAGGGTCTTTATAGCGTTCGGGATGAGGTCACCTGGTATGAGGACCAGTTCGAGATTCTGGTGGATAGCCTGGTAAATGTGGTCAACCAGCAGCACAGGGAGGGCTACAATTTAGAGGGGGAAACAGACGTGGATTTTTTTACCTGGGATGAAAGGCTGGATCAGTGGAAGGTTTCCCAGGATATAGTAGATGACGTCAGCAGAATCTCTGCCGCATATTATGAAGACGGTCTGGAAGAAGGAGAAGAGGTGGGTATCGCCAACGGCGAGAATGCGCTGAATATAGCACAAATACGGGATCAGCGGCTTTTGAGGGTCTACAATGAGGTGGATGAAGATGGTCGGCTTAAAGTAGATGAAGACGGCAACTTTATAGAAATAGATGAAGATGATATAAAAGACTTTGAAGGGGATTACAAGCTGAGGTATAGAATGCCGGGAGAAGACGAAATCGGCCAGACCAGCCTGGAAAACTTCTACAGGGATTCCGTATCAACCCTGGGGGCAAAGTCCCAGGAGAGCATAAGAATGGTGGAGAACCAGTCAGCCCTGGTGACCCAGCTAGAAAACCGGCGGGAGTCTATTTCCGGAGTTTCCCTGGACGAAGAAATGTCCAACCTGATTCGCTTTCAGCACGCTTACCAGGCCGGTGCCCGGATAATTAACACCATAGATGCCATGCTGGATACCATAATAAATCGTATGGGTGCATAAATGCTGCCCTATAATACATGGAAGGGAGTAAGTGAACATGAGAATCACCAACCAGATGATTTCCAGAAATGTATTACAAAACATACAGCGCAACCTGGATGCCATGCAGGAGTACCAGGACAGATTATCTTCGGGGCGAAGTGTTCGGAAGCCCTCGGACAACCCTGTTAGCGCTGTGCGGATAATGAGCTTAAAAACTGGCCTAAACACAAATGAGCAGTATAAGAAAAATATCGACTCTGCTAATTCCTGGCTGGAGGCCACCGATGGCGCTTTGGCCGGTGCTCGGGATATAATGCACAGGGTCCGGGAGCTGGCGGTCTACGGCGCTACCGGCACTCTGGATGATGATTCCCGGGGAGCCCTGGCCAATGAGGTGGAACAGCTTCGGGGAAGCCTCATGCAGATTGTCAACTCCGACATTGAAGGTCGACATATCTTTGCCGGTTACAGTACCTCTGAGCCCCCCTACTCCGAAGGAACAGTGTCCCTGCCCGTAGAAGGTGGGGAAGGAGAAAACGGGGAGGGGGAGGAAAACGCAGGAGAAATGGTAGAGCAGCGTCAGGTAAAATACCAGGGTGACGATGGTAAGATAAAATGGGAAATGGCCAAGGGTGTCCCCATGGAGGTAAATGTCACCGGAAATGAACTCATGAAGTTTGAAAGGGCCGGGGCTGAAAAGGATATTTTCGAAACTCTGATTACCATGGAAGAAGCACTCAGGCAGGGCACTTTTGATATGAGCCATCTTGAGGAAAATGGCCTTGATGTGGAGGAATTGCTGGGGGAGTATTTCACAAATGAGGAAATAGGTGTACTAATAGAAAATACCTTTGCAAAAGAAGACACGGATGAATTAAGGGAATTCTTAGAAAACTACTTGTCCGGAGAAGAAGTAGACGAAATATTGGATGAGATACTACAGAATGGCTTTACAGAAGAAGATGTGGATGAGTTAAGGGAGTTGTTTGAAGGTTACTTGCCCGTAGAGGAAGCAGATGAAATATTAGATGAGGTAATACAGAATGGTTTTTTAGAAGAAAGTATCAGTGAGTTAAGGGGATTTTTAGAGGATTACTTTGCTGAAGAAGACATAGATAGAATATTGGAAGAAGGTTTTACAGGGGAAGACATAGATACAATAATGGACCAGGGCTTATCGGAGGAAGCAGTAGACAGAATGTTAGAAGAGGGTTTTTCAGAAGAGTTAAAGACCAAAAGGCTGGAAGAGGCTTTTACCGATGGGGCCAGGAAGATGATTTTGGATGAAGTCATGATGGATCTGGATGGGGGCATAGATAATGTGCTAAGGCACTCCTCCGTGGTGGGAGCCCGGATGAATCGTCTGGAAATGGCCACCGACAGGGGCTTTGAGGACAGGATAAACATGGATAAAGTTCTTACTGAGCTAAACGATGTGGACATGGCCGAGATGTTGATGAATTACAGGGTCCAGGAAAATGTCTACCAGGCCTCCCTGGCCATGGGAGCGCAAACACTGCAGACCAGCCTGGTGGATTTCCTGCGGTAAAGTAAGGAAGCAGCCAGCAAGTATCTTGCAAGTATATCGCAAGTATCACTCAAGTATTATAAATATTATATTAACAACATTAAAAGCGCTCTTAAGCGTTAGGGAGGGCATATGCCTTGAATGAAGAACTGAAGTTGACCATTCCCCCGGGATTGCCGGGGCTGGAAGATATAAAAAGCTATACCCTTCGGGACGTCCCCGGAAATGCTTTTTTTAAACTTCTCCAGTCTGCAGAAGACCAGGAGGTAGCTTTTCTTGTGCTAAACCCCCGGCACTTTTTCCCCCACTACCAGGTAAAAATTAATTCCGGCACATTTAATGAATTAGAAGGAAATTCCCTGGAGGACCTGGAAGTATACTGTATAGTAACCGTTGCTGAAAAGCGAGAGGACATGACGGCCAACCTTCTGGCCCCCCTTCTGGTGAACCGGGAAAAGGGGATGGCCCGACAGGTTATCCTGGAGGACACCGAATACAAAACAAAACATCCCGTATTTTCAGCCCGACAGAAGGAAGAATGCGGATAGGGTTGGGTAAAGCTAAAGCGGGTAAAGGGAGAAAGCCATGCTGGTACTGGAAAGAAAGACTGGTGAAAGCATCATAATCGGGGATAACATCAAGCTAAAAATCTTCAAGGTTCAGGGAAACTCTGTAAGGATAGGCATTGAGGCTCCCCGGGAGGTTTTAATTTATCGTGAAGAAATATACGAAGAGATTAAAAAAGAAAACCTCATGGCCTCGGGTGTTAACCTGGAGGAACTGGAAAAGCTTTTAAACAAAAAAGAATAACCTACCAGGACCTGGCGGCGTCATAAGTCAGGTTTTTTTAAACCAGCAATATCCAGCAGGCAATAAATAAATTACAGAATAGAATTACAGATAATAGATTACAGATAATAAATTGGAGTTGAATAAAATGCTCGATGAAAATCTGGACCGGCTGGTTCAGCAGTATCTCTGCCAGCTCCAGGAGTATAAAAGCATGCATGATATAGCCCAAAAGAAAAACCTCCACTGCCAGAAATCCTCCTTCCAGACGGAGAAGGACCTGGAGGAATTAAACCTGCTTTTGGCAGAGCGCCACAGGGCCATGGAAAGGATAGAGGAAAGCCAGGGGGAAATTGAGCAGATAAAAAAAGATCTGGAAAAAGCAGGGCTGGAGGAAATCACCCTGGGAGCCCTTTCAGCCCGGGGAGCCTCCCCAAAAAAGATGGAGAAGCTGGAAGAACTAATAGGTGAACTGCAGAGCCTCCTGAAGGAAATAACCCTCCTGGACAATAAAAGCCAGGAATTGCTGGAGGAAAAGCTGGGGGGCATAAAGAGCAAAATGGAAGGCGTAAAGGTGGGCAGGAAGGCCAGTCAGGCCTACAACAATGCGGGAACCCAGATGGAAGGATTTTTTATAGACCGGCGTAAGGGCTAAAAAACAAGCCTGTGGGTTTTACCATTCCTGTAACTGTTATTGCAGCATAAAAATGCTAATTATTATTTGAAGGGAGATACACAAGAATGACTTCAGACATAACTTCAGACATAACTTCAGACATAAAGGTAGGGGCAAGTTCCTGCCTCCTGGGCAATTATGTGCGCTATGACGGTGGCCACAAGCGGGACCGCTACATCACCGACACCCTGGGCAGCTACTTCCAGTTTGTTCCGGTATGCCCCGAGGTGGAATGTGGCTTGCCGGTGCCCCGGGAGGCCATGCGCCTGGTGGGTAGCTTAGAAAGCCCCCGCCTTCTGACTGTGCGCTCGGGGGTTGACCATACGGAGAAAATGCAGGAATTCTGCGCTGGGAGGGTGGCCCAGCTGGAAGGAGAGGACCTGTGCGGCTTTATTTTTAAAAAGGATTCCCCCAGCTCCGGATTGCACCGGGTAAAAGTATATGATCCCCAGGGCCAATCCTCCATAAGAAAGGGCAGGGGCCTCTTTGCTTCAGCCATGGCCCAAAGTTTCCCCCTGCTTCCCATGGAGGAGGAGGGCCGCCTGAATGACCCCCGCCTGCGGGAAAACTTCATAGAAAGGGTATTCAGTTACAGGCGATGGAAAGACTTCCTGGAGAACAGGCCCAATTACAAGAAGCTTATTGACTTTCATGCCCGGCAAAAACTGCTCATCCTGGCCCACAGCCCGAAACACTTTTCCACCATGGGCAGCCTGGTTGCCCGGGGAAAGAAACACCCCAAAAATCAGCTGCTCACTGAATATGAGGCATTATATATGGAGGCCCTGTCTTATATTTCCACAGTAAAAAAGAATGCAAACGTCCTGCAGCACATCATGGGATATTTCAAGACATATACCAGCAGGGACGAAAAGGCAGAACTTCTGGAATTAATTTGGGACTATAAGAATTCCCTGGTACCTTTAACGGTGCCCTTAACCCTAATCAACCACTATGTACGGAAGTATGATGTGGCTTACCTCAAGAAACAGGTATATCTTTCCCCCCACCCCTGGGAGCTGATGTTGAGAAACCATGTTTAAGAGCCTTCCGTGAACATCCGGGACTTTCCGGGAGCCTTCCGGGAAAAACCCTGATAGCGCAGTGAGGCGGCACTTTTTCATATTTACTCTCGCCTGTTGTTACCTCTTCTCATCTCTCTCGCCTTCTTCCAGGTTTTCCCCGTACAATTCATAGTACTCATTTACGGCGTCTTCCCATTCTTGAATCTCCATGTCAGAAAGCAGATGTATGTTCTCTTCGGTTACTATTCTTTCTG
>CAYYWR010000089.1:0-6476 GCA_964474145.1 uncultured Syntrophomonadaceae bacterium | reverse complement strand
TCACTGCCAGGGCTTTCCTTCCCAACTGCCAGGGAGTTATCAGATTGCTTAAAAAGTGTATTCCCTCTACCAGCATATCTTTAGTGGTCAGCATCAACCTGTCCCCCCGGGAACGAGTAACCGCCGCATCATCCCCTATGCCTGCCAGCACTTCTTCCTGGTTAAGCTCAACATTATGGGAAATCAGGTTTATTAATTCTTCTTCACCTATTTGGGATATAAACATATCATTAACCTTCCCCAATCTGTTAATAATTATTGGCAAATAAAGCCTGAAATCATTATAACATATTTTATCAAATAAAAAACCGCGGAGATACTCCTCCACGGGAAAACCTGTCAAATTACCTTCCCTGCGCTGGAATTATCCAGCAGGTTCAAAGGGTCCTGCTGTAATCTCTCAGCCCAAAAGAGCGCCCCCGGTATTTTGTATAATTTTAAACCTTTTCCTGTTATTCTTTACTGTAACACAGCTTACTGGCAGCTTATTTCAAGCTGCTCAATACTTTCTCCAGGGTGCGGGTAAACCTTTCATTCTCCTCCATGGTCCCAATGGTTACCCGGATAAAGTCTGGGTGCCCGAATATATCCCCGGTTCTTACAATAACCCCTTCACCCAGCATTTTTTTAAAAACCTGCTGGCAATCAACGCCCACCTGGAGAAAAATAAAATTAGCCTGGGTAGGAACATGGTAAAGACCTTTTTCCTCAAACCATCGGGTCAGATACTCTTTGCCCTCCAGATTTCCCTGAAAACTCCTTTTAAGGTGTTGGTCGTCCTCCAGGGCCGCCAGAGCTCCCACCTGGGCCAGTGTATTGACATTAAAGGGTTCCCTTACCCGGTTTACCACAGATATTATTTCTGGCTTGGCCACCCCGTAGCCAATTCGCTGACCTGCTATCCCGTAAACCTTGGAGAAGGTACGGAGGGTAATTACATTCTGCTTCTCACCTACATATTCCAGGCTTTCCGGGTAACCCCTGTGATCTACATACTCATAATAAGCTTCATCAAAAACCACCAGCACCCTGGGGTCTAATTGTTTCAGGAATTCATCTACCTGGGATTTGGTCACAATGGTGCCGGTAGGATTATTGGGGTTACAGATAAAAACGATTTTTGTCCTTTCATTTACCGCTCTACCCATGGCCTCCAGGTCGTGGGTAAAATCTTTTAAGGGGACAAAGACACAGTTGGCCCCCATGATTTTACCCACAAATTCATACTCGGAAAAAGAGGGCTGGGCTATAACAATCTCATCTCCGGGGTCTAAAAAAGCCTCGGCTATAAGTTTCAAAATTTCGTCAGACCCGTTGCCTACAATGATATTATCCAGCTCCACACATATTTTTTCAGCCAGGGCTTCTTTCAAGTAAAAACAGTTCCCATCGGGGTAAAGGCTTATCCTTTCCAGGGCACCCTTCATGGCCTCTATAGCTTTTGGCGAAGGGCCAAAAGGGTTCTCATTAGAAGCCATCTTAATAATGTTTTTAATACCCAGTTCCCGCTCCACTTCTTCAACAGGCTTTCCTGGAACATAAGGCTTTATGTCAAAAATTGTCTTCCGGGCAATGTCTTCAATCATGTTTTTAACCCTCCTAAGTCTCTCTTTTATCTATAACCCTCTGGGCCTTACCCTCACTGCGGGGTATAGTTTTTGGTTCTACCAGTCTAACTTTGGCCGAAACTCCCAACACACTTTCTATTTTACTGCTTATGTTCCTTTCCAGTCCTTCCAGCCCCTTCACCTTATCAGAAAACAGGCCTTCAGAAACCTCCACCAGAACTTCTAAAATATCCATACTGCCCTTTCGACTAACTATCAACTGGTAATGGGGTTGGGTTTCGCCAATTTCCAGGAGAACACTTTCCACCTGGGTGGGAAAAACATTAACTCCCCTGATGATTATCATGTCGTCTGTTCTACCGGTGACCTTTTTCATGCGGACCATGGTCCTGCCGCATTCACAGGTCTCGTAGTTTAAAGAGGTGATATCCCTGGTTCTGTACCTGAGCACCGGAAATGCTTCCTTTGTAATTGTAGTAAACACCAGTTCACCTGTGGCTCCTGGGGGAAGCTGCTCTCCGGTTTCCGGATCTATAATCTCAGGGATAAAGTGATCTTCAAAAATATGAAGGCCCTCTTGAACCGGGCATTCACTGGCCACCCCGGGCCCAATAATTTCACTCAAGCCGTAAATATCTATAGCCAGAATACCCAGCTTCTCTTCAATTTCTTTTCGCATGTTATCTGACCATGGCTCCGCTCCAAACACACCGGATTTCAGCTTTATGTCCTCTTTTTTAACACCCATCTCCTCCAAAACTTCACCCATAAACAGGGCATAGGAGGGGGTGCAGGCCAGAACAGTTGTCCCAAAATCCTGCATGAGCATTATCTGCCTCTGGGTATTACCACCGGAAATTGGTATAACAGAAGCTCCTACCCGCTCTGCTCCATAGTGAACGCCCAGCCCCCCGGTAAATAATCCATAACCGTAGGCAATCTGCACTACGGAATTTTTATCGGCATGGGCACAGGTTAATGTCCTGGCCAGCAGCTCCGACCAGGTGTCAATATCTTTATAAGTATAACCTACTACAGTGGGTTTACCGGTAGTTCCTGAAGAAGAATGAATACGTACTACTTCAGACATGGGCACGGTAAACAGGCCAAAGGGATAGTTATCCCTGAGGTGCTGTTTTGAGATGAAGGGAAGAAGGGTGATATCTTCCAGGCTTTTAATATCTTCAGGCTTTACCCCTTTATTGTCCAGTAAGTCGCGATAATAGGGAACTGCCCTGTAAACCCTTTCTACCGTTTCCTTTAATCTCTTTAGCTGAATATCCTGCAGCTCATCTCTTTTCATACACTCGTATTTCTTATTCCATATCAACTTTTAGGCCGCCTCCCTCAATTTCTAAAATAATTTCCACAATTGATTTCTCTTCGACATTAAATTATTAATTCCTGCAAATAATTGCTATAAACAAAAAAGCATAATTTATTTGTAATATTAATAGTGTTAAAAAATATAAATTAAAGGAGACGGCTGAAAAGGACAAAAGGCTAAGGAGATAAAAAGTAATTAGAATTATTTAGAAGGTAAATTATGTAAGGAAGGAAGGAGGGATAAATAGTGAAACTGGTTTTTCTCAGCCCCTTTGTTGAAAAGTTCCATAAAGCTATGAGTAAAAAAAGGATTGCTGCTCTGATTCTCATCCTCTTTGTTTTCGGACTCTGCCTTTACTTTAACCTTCCCCAGCATATCTATACCATTGCCACCGACCAGGACCGTAAGGTGCCCATCTACTACGTGGAAACTCCGGAAAAAAAAGTGGCTATAAGCTTTGATGCCTGCTGGGGATGTGAACATACCCCCGATCTGTTAAAAACCCTAAAAGATTACAACATCAAAACAACTTTCTTTTTAACCGGGTACTGGCTGGAAAAGCACCCCGACATGGTAGAAAAGATTAACCAGGATGGTCACGAAATAGGTAATCATACCTTCACCCATCCCCATCTCAGCAGCCTTTCTGAAGAAGGGATAAAAAAAGAAATAGAAAAAACCCACCAGCTCATTAAAGAAATAAGCGGTCAAAACCCTAACCTCTTCCGCCCACCCTTCGGTGATTATAATAATAAAGTAGTTAAAGCTATTAAAGACTCCGGTTATAAACCAGTGCAGTGGAGCATAGATTCCCTGGACTGGCAGCACACAGGTAAAGACAGTATTATAAAAAGAGTTACCGATAAAATTCATAACGGGGCAATCATACTCTTTCATAATAACGGTAAATACACTGCCCAGGCCCTGCCGGAAATAATTGAATATCTTAAAAATGAAGGTTATAAAATTGTTCCCATATCGGAGCTTTTATACCACCAGGATTATTATATAGACCCCCACAGCGGAGCACAAAAGAAAAAGACCCCATAAAACTACAGATTTTTATCTGTAGTTTTTTTTCGGGGACTTAGCTTATAATATCTGCTAGGCTTTATTCTTGTTTTTAATATGAAAGAGCAAATTCTGTCATTTTGCTGCCAAAAAAAATAAAGCAGCTGTATCAAACATGCCGCTTTATCTTTGTAGTTGCTGCAAGTGCCTTTTCTAACAGGTGCTACAGCTGGAGGAGGAACAGGTGCTGCAGCCATTACCACCATCTCCCGAGCTTCTAAAAAGGGATAGCTTTTTCTTTAATTTCCCCTGGCATTCAGGACAACTAAAACTGGAGCCGTCCTCTCCTATTTTACAAAATTTCTCTATCTCTTTTTCACAGGACAAACACTTAAATTCATAAATTGGCATAATCAAACTCTCCCCTGCCTGAAAATTATTCCTTTAAGATTAACCTTTAAGATTGTTTTCTACGCTTATTCCCCTATTTCTGGTTTATAGTTCAACAAACCTGGTGGAAAGAATAGCTTCCAGTTTACCTATTTTTTCTAATACTTCAGAGTTAATGGGGGAATCAACCTGGAGAACCATTACAGCTTCACCGCCAATAGATATTCTACCCACCTGCATGCCGGCAATATTGATCTGCTCATTACCCAGGGTTGTTCCTACCCGGCCGATAACCCCGGGCTTATCAATATAAGTTGCCACCAGCATATACTTGGAGGGAACAACATCGATGCGGTACTGGTCAATCTGCACTATTCTTATTTCGTCCTTATTGAAAAGGGTTCCGGAAATAGTCTTCTCCTCTTCCCTGGTTTTCACTTTAATAGTTATTAGATTGGTGAAATTTTCCGCCGCTTTACTGGTAATCTCCGTTATTTTCATTCCCCTTTGCTCAGCAATAGCCGGAGCATTTACATAGTTTATGTTCTCGTCATTTAGCATAACTTTTAAAAAGCCAATAGTCATGGAAGTAGTTAATGGAGTTACAGGATAATTGGCTATATCCCCGCTATATGTTACTTCTATTGTCTCTATTTCCCCATTGTAAACCTGGGTATAGAAGCTACCCATTATTTCCATGAGGGGAATAAAGGGCTTCACGTCAACCAGGGTCTCAGGAGGAACAATAGCCACATTAACTGCTGTTGCTACCGGCTCATTAAAGAGAGCACTCAACACCTGATCTCCCACCAGGACAGCAACATTAATCTGGGCTTCCTGGGTCGAGGCTCCCAGGTGGGGTGTGACAATAATGTTGTCCAGCTCCAGAAGGGGACTGTCTACAGCCGGCTCCTCTTCAAATACATCCAGGGCCGCTCCTGCTACTTTACCACTCTTCAAAGCATCATAAAGGGCCTCTTCATCTATGAGACCTCCCCGGGCGCAGTTAACAATACGAACCCCATCTTTCATTATGGCAAATTCTTTTTCCCCGATAAAATGATAAGTTTTGCTGGTTTTAGGGGTGTGAAGGGTTATAAAATCAGCATTTTTAATAATCTCATTGGGTTCACTCAAAGTTACCCCCAGCTTTTGGGCACTTTCTTCAGAAAGGTGCGGGTCATAAACCATTACATTCATGCCAAAAGATTTTGCTCTTTTTACCACTTCACTGACAAGTCTCCCCAGTCCGAAAACCCCCAGGGTTTTCTTGTACAGCTCAACCCCCATAAATTTACTTTTTTTCCACTCCCGGGACTTCAGGGAGAGGTAAGCAGTAGGAATGTTCCTGGCCAGAGCGGACATCATGGCCATGGTATGTTCTGCAGTAGCAATAGTATTACCTTCCGGAGCATTTACTACCATTATGCCCCTCTGTGTTGCAGCCGGTACATCAATGTTGTCTACACCAACCCCCGCTCGTCCTATAACTTTGAGCTTCTTACCGGCATTAATTACGTCGGCTGTTACCGTAGTCTGACTTCTTACTATCAGGGCATCATATTCCCCGATGGCCTCAACAAGCTCCTCCGGGGTAAAGTCAGTTTTTACGTCTACATCTACTCTTTCTTTTAGTCTCTTTACTCCTAACTCTGAGATAGGATCACTAACTAAAACTTTCATTGTTTTATATGCACCTCCCTAAATTAAAAAACTCACTCCTGAAGATAGCTGGCGCTATCAGGAACGAGAGACAGCTTATATTAAGCCCTCTTTTATCCAATGGTAAAAATTATGCCCTGATATTTTCTTTTTTGCTAAAGATAATATAACACATGAATTAAATATAAGCAAGTTATTTTAAGAACTTGCTTATATATGCTTTAAAATGTAGATAATACCTGCAAGCACCACCCATTCCTGACAGTATTACAGATTTGGTAAGTAAGCTCACTGATAAACAGCATTAACAGGCAAAAACATCAATATGCAACATTACCAGTATGCAGCATTACTGGCAATAAGCTCCTGTGCTAACACTACAGCGAAAATTTGCAGTAAGCGGCGCCATGGGGACGGTTCGAGCGTACCCGAAGCGTAGCGAAGGGCCGAAGGGAATACGATGGAACCGTCCCCGTGGCTTAGCGAATTTATATCTTTCGCTGTAGTGCTAAGCAGGA
>CAYYWR010000088.1:4276-6573 GCA_964474145.1 uncultured Syntrophomonadaceae bacterium | reverse complement strand
GAAAGCATATCAGATATTGACATGGCCAGGTCTGGGGTTGAGGTAGCTTTAACCAGGTATCTTGAGTCCAGCAGTGTTAGGGTAGAGCAGGTTCTTTTGGAGGATATGTCCCACGTTATGAAGGACGAAAAACTGGGCGTTGTCCGGGGTTTTGCAGCCAGGATTAAAATGTACTGGGAAATTGTAAAGTACCTGGTAAGCAAGGAAACCGTTAGATAGCGGAGTTATTCCAGGTTTATCTTGCACAAACAGGTTGTTTGTGGTACAATGTATAAAGAAATTTATCCGGGGTCTTTAAGGAGAGTGGGGTTTCCCACTCTTTCGTATTAATGTAAGCATATTAGGGCTACAGTAGAAACACTGATAACAGGGATTGCTTATATGATTACACTGCCAAGCCATGGGATTTTTTCATTGTTTTTCCTGCGGACCTGCACCATACTCCGGTGACGCTGGAAATCTTCCCATGGCAAAATTAGTTGTTATTGTGGGCTGTAGATTATGATAAACAGTAATTATATTTCATTAATTCAGGAGGATTCAGGTTTGAGTAAAAAAGAAATTCGGGAAGATGTTGAAAAGCTAGTTGAACCTGTTTTAGCGGAAAATGATTATGAACTGGTGGATATAGAGTTTGTCAAAGAGGGGAAGAACTGGTTTTTAAGAGTGTATGTTGATAAACCAGGTGGAATTACCCTTGATGACTGTCAGTTTATTAACCGGGAGGTAAGTGAAATGCTGGATCAGGAAGACCCCATATCCCAGAGCTATTATTTAGAAGTCTCATCTCCCGGCCTGGAACGTCCCTTAAAAAAAGAGAGAGATTTTGAAAGATTTAAAGGAAAAAAGATTAAGGTGAAAACATATACCTTAATTAATAAACAAAAAAAATTTACGGGGATCTTACAGGGCTATGTAGATGGGATAGTTGAATTGCAGTTGGATTCAGGGGATTTTGTTTCCATTCCCTTTGAAAAAATAGCTAAGGCAAATCTATATTTTGATTTTTAAAAGTGCCCTTTCAGGAGGTTAAAACAAATGAATTATGAGTTTATCGAAGCTTTGGAGCAAATTGCAAAAGAAAAAGGTATAAGCAAGGAAGTACTTTTTGAAGCCATTGAGGCAGCTCTTATTTCGGCTTACAAAAAAAATGTCAACTCGGCAGCTAATGTTAAAGTTCACATAGATAGAGATTCCGGCAAAATAAAAGTTTTTTCCTGTATGGAAGTAGTGGAGGAGGTTCAGGATTCTCAGCAGGAAATTACCCTGGAGGAAGCCCGAAAACAAAGTCCTGTTTATCAAACCGGTGATATTGTAGATATAGAAGTTACTCCTAAAAATTTTGGCAGGATTGCAGCACAAACAGCCAAACAGGTAGTTATTCAGAGAATAAGGGAAGCTGAAAGAGAAATAATTTTTGAAGAATATGTTGACCGGGAAGACGACATTATAACGGGTATTGTGCAGCGGGCTGACCAGAAAAATATTATTATTGACCTGGGCAGGACAGAAGCCATACTGGCTTCATCAGAGCAAATGCCCGGGGAAGTATATTCCCAGGGAGATCGTATCAAGACATATGTTGTGGAGGTAAAGAAGACGACTAAAGGGCCACAAATAATGGTTTCCAGGACACATCCGGGATTATTAAAGCGGTTATTTGAACTTGAAGTTCCGGAAATATTTGATGGCATAGTAGAAATCAAGTCTGTTTCCCGGGAGGCAGGACAGCGCTCCAAGATTTCTGTGCATACTAACAACCCGGAGGTAGACCCGGTAGGTTCCTGTGTGGGCCCCAGGGGTGCCCGGGTTCAAACTATAGTGAGTGAACTTAAAGGAGAAAAAATTGATATTATAAAGTGGAGTGAAGACCCTGAAGAGTATGTGTCCTATTCTTTAAGCCCGGCTAAAGTTACGTCTGTCAAAATAAATGAGGATGATAGTGTTGCCAATGTGGTGGTTCCTGATTATCAACTTTCCCTGGCTATTGGTAAAGAAGGTCAAAATGCCAGACTGGCTGCAAAGTTAACTGGCTGGAAAATAGATATATCCAGTGAGTCCCAGGCAAAAGAACTGCTGAATGTTAAGGATGATGAGGTAAAGGATGAAGCAGATGAGATTGTAGAAATGGATAATATTTGGGGATACAGTATTCTTCCGGAAAAGGCAGAAAGCTCTGAGGAAATAGAAGAATTTTTTCCCCGGGAAGAAAACCATGAAAAAGAAAAAGAGGATTGTGATTTTGCACGCAAAGAACTAACAGAGGAAGAAGTAAAAAAAGCTGATGAAGCAGAAGA
>CAYYWR010000088.1:0-4176 GCA_964474145.1 uncultured Syntrophomonadaceae bacterium | reverse complement strand
AAGAAGTTAAAGAAGAAGTTAAAGAAGAAGTTAAAGAAGAAGTTAAAGAAGAAGTTAAAATGGAAGACAGGAAAGAAGGTAGCGCTGATAAAATGACTGAAACATCTACAGAAGCCAGAGAAAAGCAGCCTGTTAAGAAAGAGTCAGCGAAGAAGAAAAAGGAAGCACAAAAAGACTTAATCATAGAAGGCTCTAAAGTTGTTAAAGATTTAGCTGAGGAGATGAACATTTCTCCCAATGTACTCATTTCAAAGCTGATATCCATGGGTGTTATGGCCAATATAAATCAAGAGATAGACCTGGATACCATCCAGGTTATTGCAGAAGAGATGGGATTTAATGTGGAAATAAGAGCTCCAAAATTCGAAGAAAAAGATGAGTATGTTTTTGAAGAAGAAGTAGAAGTGAAAAGTGAAAATCTTCAGCCAAGACCTCCTGTAGTTACAGTTTTGGGGCACGTGGACCATGGAAAAACTTCTTTGCTGGATGCTGTTAGGGAAACCAATGTTATGGGCCAGGAAGCCGGAGGGATTACACAGCATATTGGAGCTTATCAGGCATTAATAAACAATGAAAAAATTGTTTTTCTGGATACTCCAGGCCATGAAGCTTTCACTTCTATGAGGGCAAGAGGCGCTCATGTAACAGATATTGCTATTCTGGTAGTTGCTGCAGATGATGGCGTTATGCCCCAAACGGTAGAAGCTATAAACCACGTCAAGGCTGCCGGTGTCCCTATTATTGTTGCGGTTAATAAAATTGACAAACCTGATGCCAATCCCGATAGGTTAAAGCAACAGTTAACCGAGTATGGTTTAGTTCCTGAGGAATGGGGAGGAGATACAATTTGTGTTCCCGTTTCAGCTAAAAAAAACGAGGGGATAGAAGCATTACTAGAAATGATACTTTTAGTATCTGAAATGGCGGAGTTAAATGCGGACCCCTCTGTTCCAGCCAGGGGAACAGTAGTAGAAGCCAAGCTGGATAAAGGTAGAGGCCCGGTAGCAACTGTGTTGATTCAAAGTGGCACACTCAGGGCAGGCAACTCTGTAGTTTGTGGCCATATTTATGGGAAAGTTAGAGCCATGATCGACGATAAAGGGCAGCATGTAAAAGTTGCTACTCCTTCTATGCCGGTAGAAGTGCTGGGCTTTTCCCAAATTCCTGAAGCGGGAGATATAATTCAAGTAGTTACTGATGATAAGAAGGCCCGTCAGATAGCTGAAAAAAGGGCTGAAATAAAGAGGGAAACAGAACTGCAAAAAACCAGGAAAGTATCCCTTGATGACCTGTATAGCCATATTAAAGAAGGGGAAGTAAAGGAGCTTAATTTGATCATTAAAGGTGATGTTCAGGGATCGGTAGAAGCTTTAAAGGACTCCCTGCTTAAAATTGAAAATGAAGAAGTGGGGCTGCAGGTGATTCACAGTGGCGTTGGTGCTGTAACTGAATCGGATGTCATGTTAGCTGCTGCTTCAAATGCTATAATAATAGGGTTTAATATAAGGCCTGAACCTAATGCCCGGAAGATGGCTGAGTCAGAAAATGTGCAAATTAAAATGTATCGGGTAATCTATGAGGTTATAGATGAAATAAAGGCAGCAATGACCGGGCTCCTTGACCCAAAATATGAAGAAGTTTTCCTGGGAAGGGCAGAGGTTCGTCAAACCTTTAAGGTTACCAGACTGGGTGTGATAGCCGGATGCTATGTTATCGATGGTAGAATAACCAGGGATTCCGGAGTAAGGGTTATCCGGGACGGAACTGTTGTCTATGAAGGCATCATTAGTTCCTTGAAACGCTTTAAAGAAGATGTAAGGGAAGTTGTACAGGGGTATGAGTGCGGTCTAATGCTGGAGAAGTTTAACGATTTAAAAGAGATGGATATTTTAGAAACTTTTGAGATGAGAGAAGTAAAGAGATAACTACTGGAGGCAATAATGATAATTGGGGTTTGCAGAGTAGAATTGTTTCTTTCAAGTCCTAACACTTTAAAAGAAAAGCGAAGTGTTTTAAAAGGTATGATTATTAAGTTTAGAAAAAAATACAATGTATCGGTGGCAGAAATAGAAAACCAGGATAAGTGGCAGAGAGCTACCATTGCTGTAGTTTGTGTTGGTAGTGATACAAAATTCATTAATAAGGTAACAGGACAGATTATTAACGAACTTGAAAATTTTAAAGATGGATATATAATAAGCTATGATATATAATTAATTTAAATATTTTGGGGGTATGGATATGTCAGCGCAAAAGCCAAGAGCCCATAGAGTAGGGGAACAGATTAAGAAGGAAGTAAGCCAGATTTTGCAAAACGAATTAAAGGATCCAAGAGCTACCGGATTCTTAAGCGTGACACAGGTTGAGGTAACCAATGATTTGAGTTATGCCCGTGTTTATGTAAGTATTTACGGGTCAGAAGAGGAAAAACAATTAACTTTAAAAGCACTGGATAATGCCCTGGGATTTATTCGTTCGGAGATAGGTAAGAGGGTTCGGTTGCGGCATGTTCCTGAAATCAGCTTTCAGCTGGATGAATCTATTGAATATGGGGCTCATATAACAGAGATACTAAAAGAATTAAATGAAAAAGAAGGTAAGGGAGAAGACAGTGACTGATAAAGACTTAGTAAAAGTTGCGGATTTACTTCATGAGGAAAATAATATTCTTATCACCTCTCACCTTAATCCCGACGGTGATAGTGTGGGCTCTGTATTAGCTCTGGGCCTGGCTTTAAAAAGCCGGGGCAAAAATGTTTCTTTAACTACTATAGACCCGGTTCCCTCTAAATACCTTTTTTTGCCCCGGACAGAACTGATTAAAGAATGGAAAGAAGTAGTAGAAAATAATTATAATCTGGTTGTAGTTCTAGACTGTAGTGATTTAAAAAGGATTGAACCCCTGGGCGATTCTATTATTAAAAAAGAACGGCTGTTAAACATAGACCATCATGTAACCAATCAGTATTTTGGCAATTATAATTATGTGAATGATCAGGCCAGTTCTGTAGGGGAAATAATATTTGAGCTTTTAGAATTGATGTCCCTGGAAATAAACTACGAAATAGCCCTGTGTATTTATACGGCTATTTGCACAGACACAGGCTCTTTTAAGTTCCCTAATACTACCCCAAGAACCCACCGTATAGCAGCAAAACTAATAGAATCAGGGGTTGAGCCTGCTGAAGTTAATAGAAACGTTTATGAAAATGTTTCTAAAGGTGGAGTGATGCTAATACGAGAAACTCTGAAAACCCTGGAGTTTGACTGCCATGATAAGATAGCTTACCTGACCATTACTAGAGAAACCATGGAAAAGACCGGGGCCAGAGAAGAGGAGATTGAAGGTATAATCAACTATACCCGGCGCATTAAGGGAGTTGAGGTGGGTATTCTTTTCAGGGAAACTAACAAAGGGAAAATAAGGGTTGCTTTCCGTTCCCATAATGTAGATGTCAGCAGACTGGCTGCCGTATATAATGGGGGAGGTCACCCCCGGGCTGCAGGCTGTCAGATGGATAAAAATTTGGCTGAGGCTAGAAGTGATGTTCTAAGGCAGGCCAGGCTCTTTCTTAATGATTTGAAATAATAATAATAATAATAATATATCTTCGTAGCTGCTGATGAAGCTGCTGAAAAGGACGCTGAGTAGATACACAATAATTTGATAAATGGTGATATTATGAATGGTTTCTTAAATTTCCTAAAACCTATAGGTATAACATCACATCAAGGGGTTTCTTACTTTCGAAAACTCTTGGGGGTTAAAAAAGTTGGTCATGCTGGTACTTTAGACCCTGGTGCAGCCGGGGTCTTACCTCTTTGTCTTGGTAAAGGCACCAGGGCTGCAGGATATTTACTGGACTCCAGCAAGGAATATCGGGCAGAAATGACCCTGGGGATATCTACAGATACTCAGGATGCTTATGGCAAGGTGCTGGGAGAATCTACCACTAATGGGGTAACACCTGAAAGGGTAGAAGAAGTAATGAAACTATTTAAGGGAAAGGTCACACAGATACCTCCCATGTATTCTGCTGTAAAGCATAAAGGCAAGCCTTTATATAAGATGGCCCGGAAAGGGGAAGTTGTGGAAAGAAAACCCCGGGAGGCTTTCATTTACTCCATGGAAATTATAGATATAGATATTCCCAGGGTAATAATTGATGTTGGTTG
>CAYYWR010000087.1:0-6619 GCA_964474145.1 uncultured Syntrophomonadaceae bacterium | reverse complement strand
ATTGTACATAGTGGAGATACATTAAGCTCCCTGGCAGAGCAGTACAATACCAGTGTGCAGGCTATAAAAGAAACTAATAAGCTCAATTCCCAGTTACTTATGGAGGGGCAAGTCTTGATTGTTCCTAAAAACTCATTAAAGCCCGTTGATTTACAGGTTCCTTACAGGCACAGGACGGCAAACTTTGGAGAACCCCTGGAATGGCAATATGCAGGCATGGTTTTTAATGTAAGTTCTGTCGCTACTGTTACTGACATAACATCAGGTTTAAGTTTTAGGGTAAGGCGGCTGGGAGGGGGAAACCATGCAGATGCTGAACCCCTTACAGCAGACGACACAGAAATACTTAGAAGAATCTATGGAGGAGGCTGGAGCTGGCAGACCAGAGCGATTATTGTAAATATTCAGGACAGGCACCTGGCAGCTTCCATGAACGGTATGCCCCACGGTTTACAAAAAATTTATGACAATAATTTTCCGGGGCACATCTGTATTCATTTCTTAGATAGTAAAAATCACAACACCAACGAAATTAACCCTGCACACCAGGCTATGATATACAGGGCGGCCGGACTATAAATATATTTCAAAAAATCACCGTCTTGGCGGTGATTTTTCTTTTTAAAGATTTTTCTATTTTAATTGATGTCATTTAAGGTTGAAAGTGATATTTTTTTACAGCCAGGGACATGGCCTCGTAGCCATCTATACTGGGATGTACTCCATCCACGTGATAACCCTGCCGTATACCCCCTTTTTGGGGGTCTAAAATTGAACGGTAAAAATCAATAATTTTATAGCCCCTTCCTTCAGCATAACGCTGCATCCTGCCCCTGTATTCCTTTATGGTGTTTTCAAATGGTGGTTCGTTAACAGGGGTAGGCAAACCTATAATGGGTATTATGCCTGACTCTTCTCCCCGGGCACACATTTTTACTATATTTTCGTCCACCGTGGCTGGTGAAACTTTCCAGAAGGTATCATTGACACCCCCCATGATAATTACATGGGTAGGGTCATATTTTATTACCGACTCATAAAAGCGGTATAACATAAAAGAGGTTGTGTCTCCACAGCTACCTTCATTAATAATTTCTATTTGTAATAAATCACTGGCAATATGTACCCATGACTGCCTGGGGTCATAGGGAAAACCATAGGTTATAGAATCACCCAGCGCCACTACTTTTAATTTTTCTATGGACATCTTATCCTTCTCCCCCACTGTAGTATTAGCTACTATTACATGATAGCATAAATACTTTTGGGAGGCTAGCATAAAATGCTTGAATTAGCGTATCTCCTCAGCTGCTGATGTAGCTGCTGAAAAGGACGCTGAGTAGATACTACTATGTTCAATTAGCTTCATTTCAATTAGCTTCCATGTATTCATCATGTTTAGTCAGAACATCTTCCTTTTTCGTTCCTTTCCCAACATGATAGACTGCCGCAACAGGCCTGTAATAATCTGTTGACAGCACTTCCCTTTCCAATTCTTCTTCCCCCTGGTAAAACACTCTCCACACGGTAACTCTATGCCCCAAGCTTCCCGGCTCTATTAATTCTTTTTCACCTTCTTTAAAATCATCATCGATGATAATCTCTACATGGGGTTCAACTTCTTCATGATCCGTTTCCATAACCTCTACCCGCTCCCGTGGATTTTTATCTCCAAAGATTTTAATGGTAATTTCGTCTCCTTTAACCTGGGAATTAATAAAAATATGGTGATCTCTATTATTTTTAAAAATGAGGTCAATATAATCATAGGCAATAGTAGCATCCCTTCCCAGGGGAAGGTAGCTTACGGGCCTTGAGTGATTAACCCGCTGCTTAATTTCTAATCCGGAAAGCAAAGCAGTATTATAAAGAGTAGAAGAAACCTGGCAAACTCCCCCGCCAATACCCGGGACAAGCTCGCCTTCTAAAATTATCGGTGCCTCCTTGAAGCCTCTTTCTGCCGTTATCCTTCCCACTTCCCTGTTAAATGAAAAGTTTTTTCCCGGGGGCAGAATAAAATAATCTAGTTTTTCACCTGCCAGCTTAATATTATGCACCCTTCCTACATCCTCCAGGCCAAAATTTGTGGAAAAACTGGCTACTAGATTTTCAATTCCCTTACTTTCCAGTATTTCTGTTGTAATCTCTGGCTCAATTTTACTTTTAATCAGGGGGAACTCTATGGGGGTTTTCTGGCTGTTTATATAGCTTAGTTTATACAAAAGTGCATTTTTATTTTTCTCCCTGTCCAAACCCAGCCCTGTTTTTCCAGGTTGTATGGAAATCTTATCTCCACTAACTACAAATTGGGCATCTATTGGCTTTTTATTAATAGCAGACTCTAACTCTTCTAATGACTTAAACATCAATTCTTTATGGACATGGAAACACAGGGATATATTATCCTCATCTTTTAATAATCCGTAACGCACCCTTAAATTTTCCAGGTAGTTTTTGCTACGCCCCAAACTATATGCTTTATTAACTATACGGTCAAGGTCAGGCTCCAGGCCTAATTCTTCTAAAAGAAAAACCTGTTCTACTTCCTCTGCTTTCATAATAACCTGAGTCTGGTGATACTGCTGACGAAATAGTTCATTTTTAACGTCTTGTGTTTTCATATAACCTGTATCTACTCCGTCAATGGTAACACCGGGATATATTCTGTCCCTGAAGTAAAGGTAATCACCTGCAGCCGTTAGTGCAAATATTGTCAAAATAATGCTTGCTACTACAAATATTTTTTTACCCATAAGAACTCCCCGTTCCCTTTTTTATATTATATTTTTAAATATAGTGATTTATGATACACAGGGCTTATGGGTAAAAAATAAAAATGAGTTTCACAGCAAGTGGTTCCCTATGAGAAGAAACAATACTGGCTGTGGAGCTCATTTTTAATTTAATAGTACTTATCTGATTTTGGTGAACCTTCAATATTTGAATGGAAAAATCCCTGGCTTAAAGTTCGTTATTCTTCATAAATTAATAATTATAATAAGGAAAGAAGTATGCCAGCAGCTATGGCCGAACCGATAACACCTGCAACGTTTGGACCCATGGCATGCATTAAAAGGTGATTGCTGGGATTATACTCCCTTCCCACTGACTGGGAAACCCTTGCCGCCATAGGCACTGCTGAAACTCCCGCAGAACCAATAAGTGGATTGATTTTGCCCCCGGTTAACTTGTTCATCAGCTTTGCTAATAAAACTCCTGTGGCCGTACCTATAGCAAAGGCAAAAAGCCCCAGGGCAATAATAAGTAAAGTTTCCACCCTTAAAAATAATTCGGCACTGGCCATGGCCCCCACAGTTACTCCTAAAAATATAACAACAATATTATTTATTTCGTTTTGCGCTGCTTTGCTTAATCGGTCAGTAACTCCTGATTCCCTGAGCAAATTGCCAAGCATAAGCATTCCCAAAAGAGGTAAGGAAGCTGGTATAAATAAACCGGTAAGAAAAGTTACAATTATGGGAAAAAGGATTTTTTCCAGGCGGGACACGGGCCTGAGCTGTTCCATGACTATGACTCTTTCCTCGGGAGTAGTAAGAGCTTTCATGATTGGAGGCTGTATAATAGGAACAAGAGCCATGTAGGAGTAAGCAGCAATGGCTATGGAACCCAGAAGCTCCGGGGCAAGGTTAGCGGTCAGAAAAATAGCAGTAGGTCCATCAGCCCCACCAATTATTCCTATGGATCCCGCTTCCTGCGCCGTAAACCCTAACAATAGAGCCCCAATTAAAGTTATGAATATTCCAAACTGAGCCGCAGCACCCAGTAAAAAAGTTTTTGGATTGGCAATCAGCGGACCAAAATCTGTAAGAGCCCCCACACCTAAAAAGATCAGAGGAGGATATATCCCCAGGGCTACTCCCTGGTATAGATACCACAAAAGTCCTCCAATTTGTCCCTGGCTGGGAGGATCCATTAAACCTCCCAGGGGGAAATTTATCAACAACATTCCAAAACTAATAGGTAATAGTAAAAGCGGTTCATATTTTTTCCAAATAGCAAGGTATAATAGAAAAAATGCTATTACCATCATTACTAAATCAGGTAAAGCTAAATTAGCAAACCCTGTGCTTTGCAAAAAAAGAGCAAGCTTTTCAATAAGCATATTTTTCCCCCCAACTTTAGCCGATAATTACTATAGTATCGTTAGCGTCCACGTTAGCTCCTTTACTTACAGGTATAGATCTAATTTTTCCGGAGACAGTAGCACTAATCTCATTTTCCATCTTCATTGCTTCTAGAACAGCTATTATATCGCCTTCTTCAACCTCATCACCAACATTGACCTTAATATCTAAAACTGTTCCAGGCATAGGAGCTGTAACAGGAGTACCCTCTCCAGTTTCTTTTATTTCTTCTGTTTTTTCAACTACCGGAACACTCTCCTTCTTAACTTTCTCAGGCTCTGTTTCCACCACCGACGGCGACGGTGCAGTTCCCCCTACTTCCTCTACTTCCACCTCATATGTCTGTCCGTCAACTGTTACACGAAATTTTTTCATTACACAATCTCCCTCCCGTAAACGTTAGTATTACCTTTTCTTTCAGCAATAACCCAGGGGGCAAGTGCACTCCCTCTCCTTACCCGTCTAACCTTTAAACGGTAACCTGGCTTCTCCGTATAAGCAGCTACAGCACCGGTTATAATTGCTATTACTTCTGGAGAGACCCCTGTATCACTAATCGCGTGCTGTTTAACCGGTAAAGACTCCTTTTCTACTTCTACCTCTTTAGCTTCTTCCTCCCTCTTTTCCCTCATCATTTGTTCCCTTTTTGCTTCTTCATCCTGCGTTTTCCTCTGGTTAGAATCGGCAAATAAGCGCCCTAAACCATGAAAAATGAGATTTAACAGCATGAGGGTAATGAAGACTACTACAAATCCAACAACCATTAATTCCAAACCGAAAACAAGACCGTTCATATTTTTCCTCCTTGGTTAAAATTTAAACAGGAAAATTGCCATGCTTTTTCCCGGGCCTTTGCTGTCTTCTGGTCTTGAAAAATTCCAGGGCATAAGCAATTCGCGGCCTGCTTTCTTGAGGATCTATAACATCATCCAGTAATCCATGGGCTGCAGCTTCATATGGGGAAACACTTTTCTCCATATCTTCTTCAGCTAAAGAAAGTATGTTGGACAAACCCTGAGGGCTTAGAACCCCAATTTCGGCAGTTGGCCAGGCCAGTACCTGGTCAACTCCTAAATACTTACTGCCCATAGACACGCCGGCTGCCCCATAGCTTCTCCGGAGTATTAAAGTTACTTTGGGAACACTGGCTCCAGCATAAGCAAAAAGCAGCTTGGCTCCATTTCGGACTATACCTGAATGCTCCTGGTAAGCTGTAGGCAGGAATCCTGGAGCATCAACCAGTGTGAGGACAGGTATGTTAAATGCATCACATAAACGGATAAACCTTGAACCCTTTTCACATGCATTAAGATCAAGACATCCCGACAGAACAGCAGGTTGATTTGCAACTACCCCTAAAGAATAACCGTTAATACTTATCAATCCTATTGAAAGGTTTTCTGCATATTTCTCCTGAACTTCTAAATAGTAACCCTGGTCAGCAATTTCTCTAATGATGTTTCTGACATCATAACCTTTATCTCCTTCAGAAATAAGGTCTACTATCCCCTGGTTGAACCGGTTAACATCATCCCTGTTATCCTTAATGGGAGGTTCTTCCAGATTATTCAGGGGCAAGAAGCTAACAAGCCGCCTTATTTGCCTGCAGGACTCCTCTTCATCATCGCTTTGGAAATGGATAACTCCATTTTTTTCTGTACTGACCTGAAAGCCACCCAGTTCTTCATGGTTTATATCCTCTCCAGTTACTTCTTTTATTAAACTGGGTGAGTTAAGAAATATTTTTGACTGCTTCTTAATTCCAAAAACAAAGTCGGACAGACCGGCCATAAAACTTAACCCTCCTGGACTGGAGCCGGCAACCAGAGATATTAAGGGAATAACTCCTGAGTATGCAATATAACTGGAATACAATCTGCCATAAAATTTTAAACTTTCCAGGCCGTTTTCAATTTGAACTCCAGAACTATCGATGATGTTAATAAGGGGAGACCCTGTCTTTCCTGCCTGTTCCACCAGACCGGTAATTTTTTGTGCACCTTTTTCAGTAATAACTCCGTTGTTAATCTGAGAGTCCTGGGCTAAAATATAAACTGGCCTTTCATCAATGGTCCCGGCACCGGAAATTATTTCTTTTCCCTTACCCTCCGGAGTCTTCATAAATGTATTAAACTCTATAAAACTTTCAGAATCCAGAATGCCTTCAATCCTCTTTCGAGCCGGAGACAAGCCCTCTTCTGCAGCAGCATGTTTATTCCTGCTTTCCTGGAAATAATTCAGCTTGCTTTCTACATCCATTAGTTAACACCTCATTTTTTAATGAATAGTTGCCTGTATTAAAAGTTAAAATTATTGTTATAATTTTAACTTTTTTTAATATATAATACAAGAAAAAACAATCATTTTAAATTTTTTTTAATTTTCCTGGCCACCTCTTTTAATTTTTCTACATGATACATGGTAATGGTAACACTCCCCATTTCTGAACCTGTAAGTCGATCAATACCATGGCA
>CAYYWR010000086.1:0-6622 GCA_964474145.1 uncultured Syntrophomonadaceae bacterium | reverse complement strand
GAGGATATTCCCACCAGCACCATACTAAAATGCAAGATTATGGCGGGAAAGGTTGTGTATCCTATGGAAGATAATCTGTGCCATTTAAAAAGCTCCGCCTTGTTTTCCAGAGAGCCACTGTAAACAAAAGAGTAAAAAAATGCCCAAAATGCCAGGCTCAAGCAGAGGACAGCAAAGGCCTGGTTAATGCTGGCACGGCGGTCCTTTTGCAGCACCTGAACGCCCAGGTAAATATAAACAATGGCTGTTATCAAAGAACTAACCGATAACAAGTTCAATTATAATCACCTCAAGGAATTTTCAGGACAGTAATCATTACCTTATAGTAACCTTATAGTAATAATAAAGCAAAGAGGCTACCTTGTCAATTTATGTTAAGAGAAAACAGGAAAATAAAACTTTCGCCATGACTGCTTTGTAAAGTTTGTTAAAAGAAAGCAGGAGAATCCTCCCCGGGCTTCCTGGTATTTCCCTTTATTTTTTGTTATAATTTAGACAAGTAGAGGTGGTGCTCATGAAAAAGAACAAAAATACAGAAAAAGATAAGGGCAAAAAGGAGTTTATAACCTGCCGATACCCTGAGGACAGGGTGAACTCCCGGGCGGCCAGGGAGTGGATGAAAGTCCATGCCGGTTCCGATTCCGGTGCCAGACCTGGCCAGGACAAAAACTTAAAGGCAAACAAAAGAACAGCTTTGAGAATCTTTGGCGGAAAAAAATAGTTTATGTTATAATACTGTATTGATAACAAAATGGAGGTGGATAATATTTTTATTAAACAATTTGAAGTAGGTAGTTTCATGTCCAACTGCTACATAGTGGGATGCGAGGAAACATCAGAAGCAGCAGTTATCGATCCCGGAGCAGAGCCAGAAACAATCCTATCAGAACTGGAAAAAAATAATTTAAAGTTAAAGTACATCATTAATACCCATGGACATGTGGATCATATCGGGGCTAATGCAGAAGTTAAAAATTCTACTGGGGTCCCAATATTAATTCATGAAAAGGATGCAGGTTTGCTGGAAGATCCCCAGGCCAACCTCTCCATGTTCGTAGGAGGAAAGCTTACCCTTCCCCCGGCAGAGCAGCTGCTGGAAGAAGGGGATGAAATTGACATTGGAACTATCAAGTTAAAAGTTATTCATACCCCCGGGCATACCCGGGGAGGGATAAGCCTGAAGACTGACCAGGAAGTCTTTACCGGAGACTCTCTTTTTGCCGGCTCCATAGGCAGATCAGATCTCCCCGGAGGAAACCACAAGCAGCTAATCAAATCCATAAAGGAAAAGCTGCTGCCCCTGGGGGATGAGATGATAGTTTATCCCGGCCACGGCCCGGCCAGCAGCATAGGCAAAGAAAAGAAAATGAACCCTTTTCTATAAATATACCCCTACCTGAACCAGGGCAAATCAAAAAATCTCCACCAGCCGGGTTCTTCTTCGTCTTCAATGTGGGGGCAGTCTTCTTCACTGCAGTCCTCCTGGGGTTGGGTCCCCTGAATAAATATTTCCCTGTAGGGGTCCCCTGTACAATCGGGATGCTGTACCAGTCCCGTTTCCCCACAGAGGGTAGCTTCCACCAGGCCCTCCTGGGGCCGGTAGAAATCCTGCTGGGGCTTATCCTGCAGGGCTTCCTTCATGAAGTTGGCCCAGATGGGGGCTGCCGTAGAGCCCCCCGTAGTTTGCAGGGACTTCTGGTGGTCATCCCCTATGTAAACGCTGGCTACCAGGTCAGGGGTGTAGCCCACCATATAAACGTCCCGGTAAGCACTGGAAGTGCCTGTCTTTCCCGCAGCGGGGAAATCAATTATTTCCCCGGCCTGCCATCCCGTGCCCTGGGGGCCAACAACCCCCTTTAAGATATCTGTAAGAATAAAAGCTACCTTTTCATCCAAAACAGGATACTGCCGGGACCTCTTCTCCTCCCACAAAACCCTTCCCCGGGCATCGGTTATTTTGGTAACAAAAACCGGCTCCGTCCCCACGCCCCGGCTGGCCAGGGGGGTAAAGGCGGCAGTCATTTCCAGGGGTGTCACCTCAGAGGTTCCCAGAGCCAGGGAGGGAACAGCCCGGAGGGGGCTTTTAATCCCCATATCTTTACTGTAAGACTTCATTTTTTCCGGCCCCAGGTCCGCATTAATTTTTACTGCGCAGACGTTACAGGACTTTAGCACAGCCTCCCGGAGGGTGAGGTGGCGGTGGTGAAAGCCTCCGCCGAAATCCGTGGGCTCGTATGGCTCTGAGGACCCCGGCATGGGAATGGACACCGGTTCACATTTTATGCGGGAGGCCGCCGTATAATGGGTGTCCAGGGCGGCGGCATAAAGAAAGGGCTTAAAAGCAGATCCGGGTGAGCGCCTGCTGTTTGCCCTGTTCAGGTTAGTCTCCCTATAATCCAGCCCCCCAACCAGGGCCTTTATGTGACCCGTCTCAGGGTCCATGGCCACCAGCGCCCCCTGGGGCTGCATTACCCCCTGCTGGTCCTGGTACCGGCCCGGGAAAGCCTCCAGCCCCTCCTGCAGCGCTTTCTCCCCAGCCTCCTGGACAGAAGGGTCCAGGGTGGTATGAATATTGAGCCCGCCCCTGCTTATATCCTCCGGCTCCAGGCCCAGCTCAACCAGTTCCTCCTGATAAGGGAAGGTTCCCCCTCTGCTGCTCAAAAGTCCAATAACGTACTCTATAAAATAAGCAGCGGGCCGGCCATCGTCTTTCTGTCCCGGGCTGAATATTAGCTCCTCCTCCAGGGCCTTTTCTTTCTCCCAGGAGGTAATAAAGCCCAGCTCAGCCATACGCTGCAGCACGTGGGTTTGCCGGGCTTTATAAGCCCCATCATTTCCCTGGATAAAGGGGGAATAATAAGCAGGCCCCCGGGCCAGCCCCGCAAGGAAGGCCGACTCAGCCAGGGTTAACTCCCGGGCAGACTTATCAAAATAACGCTGGGCAGCAGCCTCCACACCGTAAGAACCGTGGCCGAAATAAATAGTGTTAAGATATTTGTTCAGAATTTCGTCCTTGGAATAACTTCGCTCCAGGTGAAGGGTTATTATCAGCTCATCCATTTTGCGCTGGAGAGTCCGGTCATGGGTTAAGAAGAGGTTCTTGGCCAGCTGCTGGGTTATGGTGCTGCCTCCCTCCACAATACGACCGCTCTGTATATTCCTGAAAAGTGCCCTGGCCAGGGAAAGAAGGTTTACCCCGTAATGGTCATAGAAATAAGAATCCTCCACAGCAATCATGGCCAGCCTCATATCCATTGGAATCTCCTCCAGGGGAACCTGAAAGCGGTTTTCCTGGTACATGGTAGTAAGGAGCTCATCGTTATTATCGAAAAACTTTGTGGTAAGGGCGATATCAGCCTCGGGCAGTTCATCTATGGAAACAATAGAATAGAGAAAGTAACCCAGGGTGCCCCCTGCTAAAAGAAAAAGGGTCACTAGAAAAACTATAGTTATTTTAAAAAAAGACAGTTTTCTTTTGGCCATAAAATAACCTCTCCAAACATCTCTGATTTCTATCTATTATAACCCTTTTTACCTGATATGACCAATACCCGCTTGAAATTATTAAAGTTTGTTTATTTTTTAATCCCTTTTTGATATAATTGCATAAGTGTTATCTGGAAAAAAAGTGCTGTAAAAGAGGCTAAAAACAGAAGAAAACAGCTAGCACTATTGCAAAAAGAAGACATGAAGGGTGCTAGAAATATATATTAATATAGATGCTTTTAATTAATATGGGGCATTACAAATAGCGGCCATACAAGCTGTTTTAACCATATTTGCAACTGATCAGCTGTTGATGTAGCTGTAGAAAAGGCCGTTGCCTTTTCTACCCTCCAGCAGGTGAACATTGTTGCGAGCTTGAACCAATGGCCCACGAAGATATCTATATTTTTAAAACAGCGGAAATGAATAGAAAGAGACGAGGTGATAATTTTGATTCCTACTCCCAAAAAGTTTAAAATTGTTACCGGGGCGGCAGAGGCCAGCTACAAGCTGACGGCCTTTGACCATGCCCTGATGAAAGCGGGAATTTCTAACGTTAACCTCCTCAGGGTGTCCAGTATTTTACCCCCTGAAGCAGTCCAGGACCAGGACATGGTGCTGGCTCCCGGCTCACTGGCGCCCACAGCTTACGGATCTATCACCTGCGACAGGCCCGGCACCATAATTTCCGCTGCCGTGGGAATAGGTTTTTCCCCCGACACCTTTGGAGTAATTATGGAATTTTCCGGGGAGTGTGGCAAAGATACAGCCCGGGCAGAAATAGAGGGGATGATAAAGGAGGCCTTTGAACTCCGGGGCCTGACCTTAAAAAATATGCAGGTAGAGTCTGTGGAACATGTTGTAGGAAAAATAGGAGCTGCCGTGGCAGCTGTAGTTTTAACCTGAGAGAATACAGCGCTGTAATTAGTGCCGTAATTAATATCGTAGTTAATACCTTAGTTAATACTGTAGATAATGCCGTAATTAATGCCGTAGATAATGCCGTAGTTAGTGCCGTAGTTTTAACTGAGAAAGGAAGGGATACAGAGTGGAGCTGTGGTATACAGAAAGGCAGACACCCCATGCAGGCATAACCTGTAAGGTTAAAGAAACCCTCTACACCAAAAAGACTGCTTTTCAAGAGCTGGCCATTCTGGACACCCACCAGTTTGGCAGAATGCTGGTACTGGATGGAATGGTCCAGGCTACCGAGGCGGACGAATTTATATACCATGAGATGATAGCCCATGTTCCCCTGAATACCCACCCCCACCCCCAGAGGGTGCTGGTGATAGGAGGCGGGGACGGGGGAACCCTCCGGGAGGTAATGAAACACAGGGAGGTAACGGGAGCCGTGCTGGTGGAAATCGACCAGGAAGTGGTGGCCGCCTGCAGGGAATACCTTCCCGGTTTGAGTTGCGGGCTGGAGGACGGCCGGGCAGAAATTGTATATGGCGACGGCATCCAGTATGTAAAAAAACTGGAAAAAGCCTTTGATGTAGTCCTGGTGGACTCTCCAGAGCCTGTGGGGCCGGCAGCAGGGCTTTTTTCTGAAGATTTTTACCGGAACATATATAATGCTTTAAAGCCGGGGGGTATCCTGGTGGCCCAGACGGAATCACCTTTTTTCAACGGGGACCTGATCCGGTCCTCCTACCGGAACATAAATAAGATATTTCCCCTGACCCGTCTATACCTGGCCAGCATTCCCACCTACCCCAGCGGCCTCTGGAGCTTTACCCTGGGATCCAGGGGCCCCGAACCCCTGCAGATCCACAACAAAAACAACAACAACAACAGCAGCAGCAGCAGCAGCATTAACAGCAGTAACAGCAATAACAGTAGTAAAAGTAGTAGCAGTAGTAACAATGGGAAAAATCTCAACACCAGATACTATAATCCTCAGGTTCACCATAGCGCCTTTTCCCTTCCCGGTTTTGTCCGGGAACTGCTGCAGGAGGGGGAGTAATGTGGAGTTTTTAAGCTTGCTGGACAATTCCCCGGGTTTTAGTTCACCGGGCTTTATGGAATCTACCCGGAACTTTGAAGCCTCCCGCATGGTTCTCCTGGGAGCGCCCATGGACTATACCGCCAGCTACCGGCCGGGATCCCGGGGGGCTCCCCAAAAGATTCGCCAGGTTTCCCGGGTCCTGGAGGAGCACAGCATGTTTTTGGGCAGGGACCTGGGCCAGCTGGAGTTTTTCGATGGCGGGGACCTTACCCTGCCCCCGGGAAACGTGGAAAAAAGCCTGGAGATTATAGAAAGGGCCTGGCGCCTCCTCCTGCAGGAGGGCAAACTGCCCTTTATGATAGGCGGAGACCACCTGGTTACTTACCCGGCGGTGAAGGCGGCGGCAGAGGCCTGTGAAAACCTGGCCCTCCTGCAGCTGGACGCCCACGCCGACCTCCGGGATACATATATGGGAGAAAGTAACTCCCATGCATCAGTTATTTACAGGATATTTAAAGAGACGGGAGTCAGGGATATTTACCAGCTGGGAATCAGGTCCGCTACCGGGGATGAGGTGGCATTTGCCCGACAGAACACCCGCCTTTTTCCCTGTGAAATAGTAGAACCTTTAAAAAAGATAAAGAAGGAACTTTCCCGGCGGCCGGTTTACGTTACTCTGGATATAGACGTGGTGGACCCCGCCTTTGCCCCGGGAACGGGAACCCCGGAACCGGGGGGCTGCAGTTCCCGGGAGATCCTGGAGGCCGTGCACCAGCTCAGGGATTTCCAGGTAATAGGGATTGACCTGGTGGAGGTTACGCCGGCCAGCGACTGCAACGAAATAACCTCCCTTTTAGCGGCCAAAATTATAAGGGAAGCTCTTCTTATTCTGGGTTAAAATATTACGGCAGGAGAGGATGATAATTAATCATGACCAAATATATTTTTGTCACCGGGGGGGTAGTATCTTCCATCGGCAAGGGTATAACAGCGGCATCTTTGGGTAGCCTTCTAAAGAGCCGGGGGTTAAAGGTGACCATTCAAAAATTTGACCCCTACCTGAACTACGACCCGGGAACCATGAGTCCCTACCAGCACGGTGAAGTCTTTGTAACCCAGGACGGAGCGGAAACCGACCTGGACCTGGGGCATTATGAGAGATTTATCGATATCAACCTGACCCAA
>CAYYWR010000085.1:0-6634 GCA_964474145.1 uncultured Syntrophomonadaceae bacterium | reverse complement strand
AGGTGAAAATGTTGGAAACATTAAATGAAGTTTTTGAACATCAAAAGTAATAGATTTTGGTGTTTTTTAATTTTACCCCCTGTAAAAATATTATTTTTTTTAAACAATTAGGTCTTTACTCTTTTTAATACATAATCTAACTTGAATTTGGTTATTTATATAAGTTATAATGGAATGTAACTAATAAAAAATATAAGAAGGGAGGTGGAAATCCATGCTGTATAAAATTAGTCGTATTATTTCCCTGTTAATCGGGTTTATTATAGGTTTCCAGCTGGTTAACGCAGGCTTTACTGCCTTAACGGCAGTGTCAACTTTCAATCTAACTGAGGCAGGGATTCATGCGGCAAATATAAGTGTTTCAATTTTAGGAGGCTCGGTTTTTGGAATCATATTTTATATTATAACTCCTAAAGTTATTAATAGTGTTGTTCAGTTATCTTCCTGGGCTGATGGGAAATTAAAACTTATACCGACACAGGATATCGTACTGGGTGTTATTGGTCTTGTAATAGGCCTGTTTATAGCTGCTTTGTTGAGCATTGCTTTATACAGGATTCCCTGGGTGGGGGTTTATCTCTCCCTGGCGGCAACCCTGGTTTTAGGATACATGGGGATTAATATTGCTACAAATAGAAAAGAAGAATTTTCCTTTATAACCACCTTATTTTCCCGGCAGGGCAGAGATGAAAGAAATATATTTAAAGGCACCAAGGTTCTGGATACCAGCGTAATTATCGATGGCCGAATAGCAGATATTTGTAAAACAGGCTTTGTGGAGGGAGTACTGGTTATTCCGGGGTTTGTGCTGGAAGAGCTCCGCCATATAGCAGATTCATCCGATGTGCTGAAGAGAAACCGCGGTCGTCGCGGTTTAGATATTTTAAACAAGATGCAAAAAGAGCTGGATATAAAGGTTCAGATAAATGAAAAAGATTTTGAAGATATCCTGGAAGTGGACAGCAAGCTTGTCAGGTTAGCTAAAACTTTAAATGGGAAAGTTGTCACAAACGATTATAATTTAAATAAAGTATGTGAGCTCCAAAATGTGCCGGTACTTAATATAAATGAACTGGCCAATGCCATTAAACCAATAGTGTTGCCGGGGGAAGAAATGAATGTACAGATAATCAAGGATGGGAAGGAAATGGGTCAGGGAATAGGTTATCTTGATGATGGGACCATGATAGTAGTAGATGGCGGCAAAAAGCATATGATGGAGCATTTAGATGTAATAGTAACCAGTGTGCTGCAGACAGCTGCCGGACGTATGATATTTGCCCGTCCTAAAGAATATGTAGGTAAATATTTTAATGAGGTGAAGTAGCTTTTTATATGAGGTGAAGTGATTTGGATGTTTCCTGTATAGTAGCGGCTGCAGGCAAAGGTAAGAGAATGGGAATGTCAGTAAATAAGCAGTTTACGCTCCTGGCAGGAAAGCCGGTTTTGGTTCATACCCTGGAAGGGTTGTCCGGGTATGCTTTTTCAGGAATTTCTGTGGTGGTCGCTCCAGGAGAAGAGGATTACTGCAAAAAAAATGTTTTGGAGCCTTATAACCTGGGGGATACAGTTAAGCTGGTTTCCGGGGGTGAAGAAAGGCAGGATTCCGTTTTTAATGCCTTGAAGTCTTTACCCTTTAGTACAGATATAGTAGTTATTCACGATGGGGCTCGCCCCTTTGTCACCCGGGAGATTCTCAAGGAAACCATAGAAGCATCAGTGGAACACCGGGCATCCATAACGGCCGTTCCCGTTAAGGATACCATTAAAATAGGAACCCCCGGGGAATTTGTGGTGGACACGCCTCCCAGGAATTCCTTATGGTCTGTTCAGACCCCCCAGGCATTTTGTTATTCTTTAATTTATGAGGCATACTGCAAAGCTTATGAGTCCGGATTTAAAGGAACAGATGACGCCTCCCTGGTGGAAAGGATAAAGCATCCTGTAAAGATTGTTAAGGGAAGTTATAAAAATATAAAAATTACTACTCCTGAAGACCTTGTTACAGGAGAGGCCCTGTTAAAGGGCTGACGGGGGGCAAAAGATAAGAAGGCAGGGCGACAGTTACAAGATAAATGCAGTTACAAATAAATAATGAGGTATTAGTTAGAAATGATATATATTGGGGAGGAGAGTGGGAAGATGAGGGTGGGGACAGGTTATGATGTCCATTCCCTGGCGGAAGGGCACAGCCTTATCCTGGGGGGAGTAGAGATACCCTTTGAAAAGGGGCTTTTAGGGCACTCAGATGCAGATGTCCTGGTTCATGGGATTATGGATGCCCTCCTGGGGGCTATCGGCAAGGGAGACATCGGGAAGCATTTTCCAGACTCAGATGAGAGCTACAGGGGAATTTCCAGTCTGGTGCTGCTGAAAGAAGTTATGAAGGTGGTTAAAGGGGAAGGGTTTGCTGTAGTTAACGTGGATTGCGTTGTTATCGCCCAGAAACCCAGGCTGGCCCCTTATATACCCCGGATGATTTCAAATATCGCCCCTGTCCTTGAAGTAGAATTCTCCAGAATCAATATAAAAGCCACCACCACTGAAGGCCTGGGGTCCCTGGGGCGGGGAGAAGGAATAGCAGCTCAGGCGGTAGCCCTGGTGGAAAAGGCAATTTAAAAAAGGCAAAAAAAAAATGGCAAGCACCTCCATTATAGGGGGTGCTTTTTAAAAAAGTTAGGTTATAATATTCTTATAAGATTCTTATAATCTTATAAGAATCAAATTATAAAAAAGGGGGGGGTTTTTTGTGAGGCGTTTGACGGGTATTATGTTGATAGTTGTACTGGTTTTTTCTCTTTTTTCTGCATCCTGGGCCCGGGAAGAGGGCAGGGTAGTTGTAACCCTGGGTAACGATCTTAATTCTAATCAGAGGGAAGAAATGCTTTCTTTTTTTGGTGTTGAAAAAGATGAGACAGAAATTCTTTTCGTTACCATTGAAGAAGAATATCATTACCTGAAAGAAGTAGCTTCTAGAGAACAAATAGGCAGCAGGTCTATTTCTTCGGCTTATGTTCAGATGCTGGAGGAGGGGGAGGGTTTGGAAATCAGGACCCATAATATTTCCTGGGTAACCGAATCCATGTATGCCGGCGCATTAACCACGGCAGGAATTCAGGATGCCCGGTTAATTGCCGCAGCTCCCTTTTCTGTTTCCGGCACAGCATCATTAACGGGGATGATCAAGGCCTTTGAAGAAATTACAGGCCAGGCCATCTCTGAGGATAAAAAGGAAACAGCCCACCAGGAAATATTTCTTATAGGGGAACTATCTCAGCAGACCGGTGAAAAGGATAAGGTTTCCCAGCTTATCTGGAGGGTCAAGGAAGAAGTTATAAGACAGCAATTAAGGGATACAGATAGAATCAGGGATACGGTTAATAGCGTATCTGACCAGGTAGACTTGCAGCTCACCGATGAGCAAATAGAACAGGTGGTGCAGTTAATGGAAAGAATTAGCTACCTGGATATTTCCTTTCAGGAGGTAAGGGAACAGTTCCAGGAATTCATGGAAGAAAACCCGGAAGTCAGGGGATGGGTTATTGTTATAATTGACTGGCTGCGCCGGGCCCTGGAAACTCTCCTGGATATGTTGAGGACATGATGGTAGTTAACATCTGTAAAGAATAACTGATAAGGAGGAGACACAGAAATGGAAAAAAGAGTCAGGGTAAGGTTCGCTCCAAGCCCCACAGGGCCCCTCCATATAGGGGGAGCCAGGTCAGCCCTTTTCAACTGGCTATTTGCCCGGAAAAATGGGGGAAGTTTTTTAGTTAGAATAGAAGATACTGATGTGGAACGCTCTTCCATGGTATCAGAAGATGTAATCCTGGAGGATTTAAAGTGGCTGGGAATGGACTGGGATGAAGGAATTCAGGTGGGAGGCGATAAAGGGCCTTACCGCCAGGGGGAGAGGCTGAACCTGTACAAAACTTTTTGGGAAAAACTGCTGGCAGAGGGCCATGCCTACCACTGTTACTGCAGCGAAGAGGAGCTGGAAAAGGAAAGGGAGATGCTCAGGAGTAAAAACCGGATGCCTCGCTACATGGGAAAGTGCCGGGACTTAACCCCTGAAAAAAGAGAACAGCTGGCCAAAGAGGGAAGGAAACCGGTGGTTCGTTTTAAGGTTCCCCGGGGAGAAGTGATTGCGGTAGATGATATGATCAGGGGCAGGGTAAACTTTGAAAGCGACGGTATTGGAGATTATATCATTGTCAAATCCGGGGGCATTCCTACATATAATTTTGCCGTGGCCATAGATGATGCCCTGATGGAGATAAGTCATGTTATCCGGGGAGAGGAACACCTGTCCAATACCCCCCGCCAGATCCTGCTTTACCGGGCCCTGGGTCTGGAAATGCCTGAGTTTGCCCATATATCATTAATCCTGGGGGAAGACCGTTCCAAAATGAGTAAAAGACACGGGGCCACCTCCATCAGCCAGTACCGGAAAATGGGTTTTCTTCCGGAAGCCCTGGTAAATTTCCTGGCGCTTTTGGGCTGGGCTCCTGAGGGAGAGCAGGAAATATTTTTACTGCAGGAGCTGGTCAACCAGTTTTCCCTGGACCGGGTTTCAAAGAGTGCCGCTGTTTTCAATCTTCAAAAATTAAACTGGATGAATTCTGAATATATTAAAAACAGTTCCCCGGAAAGAATCACCAGTCTGGCCATACCTTACTTACAGGAGGAGGGACTGGTGGGCCGGGAAGTAAACCAGCAGGAATATGAATGGTTAAGAGAAGTTGTTTCTACTTTGCAGGAACAGCTGGACTACATCAGCCAGGTAGGTTCCCTTATCAAAGTATTTTTTGGCGATGAGGTGGAAGATATTTCTCCCCAGGCGGCGGAAGTGATGAAAGAGGAATTATCAATTGAAGTGGTGAAAAAGTTCCGGGAGGAAATCTTAAAGGAAGAAAGCTGGGATAAAAAGACTATTAAAGGGATATTCAAAAGAATAGGAAAAGAGCTGGGAGCAGGAGGCAAGAAGCTGTTCCAGCCTGTCCGAATTGGCTTAACCGGTCAGCTCCAGGGACCTGACCTGCAGAGCTTGATATTTCTTCTGGGGAGGGAAAGGGTGGCAAATCGACTAAAAAACACTCTAAATAAGCTAATTGACAATTGAGCTGGAGGATAATATAATATATTAACAGATGATAAATGCTTGCACATTATAAAAAGCGAATATAATATAGCAATGATGGGGAAAAGTAAATTTCTACAGACTGACAGAGAGGAGCTCTAATTGAGCTGAGAGGAGTTCTGAGAAACGAGAAGTTGAAATGCGCCCCTGAGCATGGGCCGGGAAAGCTTTTAATTAGCCGTATAGGCCTGCGGGATAGCCGTTATCTATTCAATCAAGGGGGGTAAGATTATATTTTTACCCAAACAGAGTGGAACCGCGGAGAAATGTCCGTCTTTGAATTTATTTCAGGGACGGACTTTATTTTTACTTTTGTCCATGAAGGACTAATCTACTGGGCATAAAGATAGAGGCATTTTATTCCAGCAGGTGAACATTGTCATCAGGCTGGACTTATTGCTTATACGGCAAGGAATGCTAAAGGGTATAAATTATACAGAAGGGGAGAGGGATAATATTATGTTTGCGGGAATCAAGAGGGACATCAGGGTTATTTTTGAAAGGGATCCTGCAGCTAAAAGTATTTTAGAGGTTGTGTTGTGTTATCCGGGACTTCATGCCTTAATTCTCCATAGAATAGCCCATTACTTTTATCTTAAGAATATGGTTATCTTTCCCCGTTTACTTTCTCAAATAAGCCGTTTTCTTACGGGGGTTGAAATACACCCGGGGGCAAAAATAGGGAGTGGCTTTTTTATCGACCATGGCATGGGGATAGTTATCGGAGAAACTGCTGAGATTGGAGATAATGTTACTCTGTACCAGGGAGTAACCCTGGGGGGCACCGGTAAGGAAAAGGGTAAAAGGCATCCTACTGTTGGAAACAATGTGGTTCTGGGAGCAGGAGCAAAGGTCCTGGGTCCTGTTGAAGTAGGTTGTAACGCAAAAGTTGGCTCAGGTTCTGTTGTGTTGAGTAATGTTCCTTCTAATACTACGGTAGTGGGCGTTCCAGGAAAAGCTGCTATTTATAAGGGTAAAAGACTTCCCCATATAGACCTTGACCACCATAAACTTCCTGACCCGGTGGCCGAAATGTTTAAGGGAATGCAGGGGCAAATAGATGAGCTGCAGCAGCAGTTAGACAGATTGGAAAGGGGATGTAATAGTGACAGTAAGGCTGTATAACACACTTAACAGGAGAATGGAAGAGTTTTTTCCCCTGGAGGGTAAAAAGGTAGGGATTTATGTTTGCGGTCCCACCGTTTATGATTATTTTCATATTGGCAATGCCCGGGTTTTCCTCACCTTTGATGTTGTTCGGCGCTACCTGGAGTATAAAGGTTACCAGGTAACTTACGTTCAAAACTTTACTGACGTGGAGGATAAAATGATCAAAAGGGCCGGGGAAATGAATATAACCGTTAGGGAACTGGCTGAAAAGTTTATCCAGGCTTATTATGAGGATGCCCGGGCCCTGGGAATTAGAGAGGCTGATTATCATCCCCGGGCCACAGAACATATAGGAGATATTATAGAGATTATTCAAAAATTAAT
>CAYYWR010000084.1:0-6657 GCA_964474145.1 uncultured Syntrophomonadaceae bacterium | reverse complement strand
ATATAGCTGTAGCCAGTGGTAAAGGTGGAACAGGTAAAACCACCATTGCTACAAACCTGGCCCAACTGATTAAAGATGAACATGAATTTATCAAGGATTACGGTTTATGGTTTCTGGACTGTGATGTGGAAGAGCCCAATGCCCACCTGTTTTTAAAACCTTTCTATAGAGAGTCCAAACCGGTTTTAGTTAAAGTGCCGGAAATAGACCTGGAAAAATGTGATTATTGCTCCAGATGCAGCCAGGTATGTGCCTTTAATGCCCTGGCAGTGCTTAAAGAAAAAATTGTTTTTTATGAACATATGTGCCACAGCTGTGGGTCCTGTACTTATTTTTGCCCGCAAGGTGCCATAAAAGAATTTTCCAGGATGGTGGGGATTATTCAGGAAGGTTTTAGTGAAAACATTGGGTTTGTCCACGGAATTCTAAATATAGGGGAAGCTATAGCTCCACCGGTCATTAAAGAGGTGAAAAGCTTTCAGAATAAGGCCGGGGTTACTGTTATTGATGTTCCCCCTGGCACTTCCTGTCCCGTAATAGCTTCTCTAAAGGATATAGACTTTTGTCTTTTGGTAACGGAGCCTACCCCTTTTGGGCTAAACGACATGGGTCTTTTAGTTGAACTGCTGAGAAACTTGAGCATTCCCTTTGGTGTTGTTATAAACAGGTCTGGTTTTGGCAACCAGCAAGTAGAGATGTTCTGCCAGGAGGAAAAAATACCTGTTTTTCTAAAAAACCCTTTTGATAAAGAAATTGCCAGGTTAAGTGCCGAAGGGGCATCCCTGGTAGAGGAAATACCCTGGGTCAGAGATTCTTTTAATAATTTGTGGTCAAGAATTAAGGAGGTGTTAGAATTATGAGCATAAAAGAAATTGTAGTTATCAGTGGTAAAGGGGGCACCGGGAAGACCTCTATAGTAGGCTCCTTTGCATCTTTAATTTCTAAAGCAGTGCTGGCTGATTGTGATGTGGATGCGGCAGACCTGCACCTTCTTTTAGAACCCATTATTAAAGAAGAAAAACCTTTTTATGGTGGCAAAGTAGCTTTTATTGATGAAATAAAATGCAATGAGTGTGGTTTATGCGAAGAAATGTGTCGCTTTGAAGCTATAGAGTCTTTCAAGGTGGAACCTGTCTTCTGTGAAGGCTGTTGCTTTTGTTATTATCTATGTCCTGAAGAAGCGGTACAGATGAAAGATGACTTCTCCGGCCACTGGTTTTTATCTGAAACCCGTTACGGTCCTTTAGTGCATGCCAGGCTTGGAGTGGCCGCAGAGAACTCCGGAAAACTGGTTGCAGAAGTAAGGCAGAAGGCCCGGGAAGTTGCCCGGGAAAAGGAAGCCAGTTATATTTTGACCGATGGCCCTCCGGGAACAGGTTGTCCGGTAATAGCCTCAATCACAGGAGCTGATCTGGCCCTGGTGGTTACGGAACCCTCAATATCAGGGCTTCATGACCTGGAAAGGATAGCAGATGTTACAAAGCATTTCAACATACCATCCCTGGTTTGTATTAATAAACATGACCTTCATCCCGGGAAGAGCAGGGAGATTGAAAATTACTGTGAAAAAGAAAACATTAAGGTTGCCGGTAGAGTTAGGTTTGACTCCCGGGTAATTGAGGCCCTGATAGAAGGTAAGTCCCTGGTAGAGTATTCAAAGGGTAAAGCTGCCCAGGAAGTAAAGGGTTTGTGGCTGGAAGTCCTAAATAATATTAATGAAAGAGAGGGATAAGTAAGTGACGGAATTAATAATAACAAGTACAGGTCAAGATTTAGATTCCCCCGTAGAAATTCGTTTTGGAAGATCTCCTTACTTTGTTCATTTTAATGTAGAGTCTGGTGAAAAAAAATGTGTTGCAAATCCCGGGAAAGATGCTTCAGGAGGTGCCGGTGTCAAGGCGGTACAGTTTCTAGTAGATGCAGGCATAGATGTATTGATAACTGGAAAAGTGGGGCCTCATGCAGAAAGTGCTTTGAAGGAAACCGGGATAAGAGTTTACGGAGTCGCCCCTACGCTAACCGTCAAAGAAGCCCTGGAGCATTTTGGCCAGGGGAAGCTAAAACAAATCATGTAAATAAATAAATAAAGGTATATTTAAGAGGATTATTTTAATAAGGAGGTGTGAAAAATGCCAGGATATGACAGAACAGGACCTGCAGGTAGTGGTCCCGGAACAGGAAGACGTTTGGGAGACTGTTATGATTTCCCCGGCAGAAGACTGCTGGGGGACCGCCTGAGATGGGGAGCAGGTTTCAGGAGGGGAGGACGTAGTACAAGAGGCAGGTTCAGGGGAAGGTTGTTTGGACGGGGTATGGGTCCAGGGCCTGCCCCGTGGGCTTATGGTAACAACCCCAGATACTATGAAGACTGCCAGGAAGAGCTTTCATCGGAAAACGAACAGGAAATGGAATTGAAAATGCTAAATGAAGAAGCAGAATACCTGGAAAAAGAGCTGGAATATATTAAAAGAAAAATGGAAGCATTAAAGCCTTTCCGGAGTAAAGAGGAAGAATAGTTGTTAATATCCAGGCAAAGGAATGATTTCACCTTTGCCCTCTTTTTGTTAATTGTGCTTTTAACTATTTATAAAAAACAAGGAGGTTTTTAAAGTGAAAATTGCCATAGCAACAGATGGAGATTTTGTAGCCCAGCACTTTGGAAGATGTCCCTATTACACAATAGTAGAGGTAAATGGTAGCCAGGTAGTTGCCCGGGAAAAAATATTTAATCCAGGGCATGAACCGGGGTTTTTGCCTGTTTACCTTTCTTCTTTTGCTGTTTCCTGTATTATAGCGGGAGGGATGGGTCCCAAAGCCCAGGACCTGTTTGCCCAAAAAGATATTAAAACCATTGTTGGGGTTTCCGGCAAAATAGAACGGGTAATTGAAGATTATCTGAAAGAAAGACTGGATGTAGGAAAAAGTTTTTGTGACCATGGTCCCGACCATGTTTGCGAAAATGACTGAGCCATGCTCGTTAATAATTTATTAAAATATTTTTGTAAAAGGTTCAGGACTATGATAAAATCATATATATTAGTATAATGTAGTTTACAAGTGGGTGAGGACTATTGAATACGGCCCTTGAAAAATTTCATCAGTATCTAAAATCCAGGGGTTTAAAGTTTACCTCTGAAAGAAAAAACATATTAAAGAAAGCTTTTACCATGCACGACCATTTTGATGCGGAAGAGTTACTGTACACATTAAAGGAGGACGGTAAGCAAGTATCCCGGGCTTCTGTTTACAGGACTTTGAACTTACTGGTGGATAGCAACCTGGTAGAAAAAGTTGATTTTGGAGAAGACAGGGCTTATTATGAATTTACCTTTGGCAATTATCATCATGACCATCTTATATGTGTGGAGTGTGGAAAAGTTATTCAATTTGAAGATCAGGTTATAGAAAAGAGGCAGAAGGATATTTGTAAAAAACATAAGTTTGAATTAGATTACCACACTTTAAACATATTTGGGCGATGCTCAGAATGTAATAGCGGGAGGGAAGAAGATGCCTAGGCCTCCTAAATGGCGGCATGTTGAATCCATGCCGGAATACAATTATTTTAAGCCTGCAGGAGTTCCTATCAAGGAATTAGAAGAGATTATTTTAAATGTAGAAGAACTGGAGGCCATACGCTTAAAAGATGGAGAGGGACTGGAACAGGAAGCCTGTGCTGAAAGCATGAAAGTGTCCCGTCCTACTTTTCAAAGAGTTTTATCATCAGCCCGAAAAAAAGTAACCGAAGCACTGATTAAGGGAAAAGCAATTAGAGTAGAGGGCGGCAAATTTAAAATATCTATGCGTCATTTTAAATGTAATAAATGTGACAACAACTGGGAGGTTCCCTTTGGGACAGGACAGAGGGGGAAAGACCTCTCCTGTCCCCGGTGTGAGAGTAGCAGTATTTACAGACACAGTAAAGAAGATGGAGAGAGTAGTTAATGGCCTTGGATATAAATATACCCGGTTACACAAATATGGTTATTAATAATTTAGTGCTGGACTTCAATGGGACCATTGCCTGTAAAGGAGAGGTTAGGGAGTCTACAGTAAATCTAATTAACGATCTATCCAGATACCTCAAGGTGTTTGTCCTCACAGCGGATACTTATGGGAAGGCCAGGGAGATCTGCCGGAGCATAAATGCCCAGATTACTATTATTGAAAAGGGCAGGGAAAGGGAAGCAAAGGCTGATTTTGTAAATCAACTAGGGAAAAAGGTAACAATAGCTTTAGGCAACGGTTTGAATGATGAGCTCATGCTTGAAAACTCTGTGTTAGGGATAATAGTACTGGGGGAAGAAGGATGCAGCACCCGGTCTTTAATGAAGGCAGATGTTTTAGTTAGAAATATAGATGATGCTCTGAAAATGATAATAAATCCCCATATATTAAAGGCTACTTTGAGATTTTAGGAGCTAAAAGTGTCAGGAGTTAAAGACGAAAAATAGATATGCCATGGAGGCAGCCCCATGTTCAAATCAGGTTTTGTATCAATTATAGGCAGGCCCAATGTGGGCAAGTCAACTCTCTTAAACCGGCTTATAGGAGAAAAGCTGGCGATTATCTCGGAAAAGCCCCAGACTACCAGGAATAAGATAACCTGTATATTAACAACTGAAGAGATGCAGGTGGTTTTCCTGGATACCCCGGGCATGCACAAGCCCCAACATAAGCTGGGAGAATATATGGTAAAAGTTTCCCTGAAAGCTTTAAAAGAGGTAGATATTGTGTTTTTGGTTGTAGATGCCAATTATCCCCCGGGAAGGGGAGATGAATACATTGTGGGTCAGTTCAGGGAAGTGCAAACCCCTGTTTTTTTAATTATTAATAAAATTGACCAGGTAAAGAAAGGCAGCCTGGATAGAATTAAGGAGCAGTACCAAAGCCTTTGTGACTTCCCAGAGGTTATCTGTATTTCTGCCCTTCAGGGAGATAACCTGGTTATTCTTCTTGACAGGTTAGCCCAATACCTCCCTGAAGGTTATAAATATTATCCTGATGATATGATAACGGATCAGCCGGAACGCTTTGTTGTTTCGGAATTGATAAGGGAGAAAATATTAGAGTTAACCCGGGAGGAAGTGCCCCACTCGGTAGCTGTAGAGGTAGAAGAGATGAAAGAAAGAGAGAATAAAAATTTAATTTACATAAGTGCTACTATTTTTGTGGAGCGGCAGTCCCAAAAGGGAATAGTGGTAGGAAGGGAAGGTAAACTGCTCAAGGAAATAGGCACAAAGGCCCGGCAGGATATTGAAAGCCTTCTGGGATCTAAAGTCTACCTGGAGTTGTGGGTTAAAGTTAAAAAAGACTGGCGTAATAAAAAGGAACAGCTGAAAAATCTGGGTTATTCTGATTAAAGGCGGTTATTAAAAGATGAAGCTGATACAAACTGAAGGGCTGGTAACGGGCTCCCGAAACTATAGTGAAGCGGATAAGCTTTTAACCCTTTTTACCCTGGAGAAGGGGAAGGTTCCTGCTATTGCCAGGGGAGCCTGCAAAACAAAAAGCAAACTGGCTGCTTCGGTTCAGCTTTTTACCCGGGGAGATTATCAACTACATATGGGGAAGTCCCTTGCTACTGTTACCCAGGGGGAAATCAAGACTTCTTTTTACTCCCTTCGCTATGAATTAACTAATTATGCTTATGGCCAGTATTTTTGTGAACTGGTCAATCGCCTGCTGGAAGAAAAAGAACCTTTTCCAGAAGTTTATCAGCTGCTGTTGATTTTCTTTGAGGTCTTAAAAAATGGGGAACTAGATATGGAGTTGCTGGCCAGGTCTTTTGAATTAAAGCTGTTAAGTATTTTGGGTTACAGGCCCTACCTGGAGAGATGTCTTGCGTGTTCCAGGGACAGTAATTTTTATCGGCTGAGTTTCAGGGAGGGGGGAATTCTCTGTGCAGAATGCAGCCTGGGAAGCCCGGGATCCCAGAAAATTAATCCGGGAACCCTGTCAGTTTTAAAAAAATTATTATCTGCAAACTGCTCCCTCTTGAACGTTTTAAAAGTCAGTTCCTCCCAAAAAAAAGAGATATTATTAATCAATAAAAAACTATTAAGCTATAATGTTAATCTGGGTTCATGCAAGTCCCTAGTTTTTTTAGAAGAACTGGGAAGTTTGCCAAAAGTAACGTAAATCTTTAGGGATATTTATAAATAATGTTAAATTGCATAAACTAGATTTAGATTAAAGCAACTATATTATAAATAAAGGGGGCTTGAATTAATGTCCATTAGCCTGGAAAAGATTGATATGGTTAAAGAAAGATCAGGGGCTACCTATAAAGAAGCTAAAGCAGCACTGGAGGCATCAGGGGGAGATGTGGTTAATGCCCTGGTTATATTAGAGGAAGAACAAATAAGCTGGACGCAGGAAGGCCCGTACAAAGAAGCTTTAAATAAGTTAAAAGGTGCTTTAAAGAAAAGCAACGAGAATAAAATCAGGATTAAGAACAGGGAAAAGACTGTTTGGGAGCTTCCGGCTCCTGTGGGTGCTCTGGGAGCTGTAGTTTTCCCTAAAGCGGCCACCTTTGGAACCTTGCTTCTTCTTTTTACTCGCTATTCTATCCATCTTGAAAAGGAGTTGGGAGAAGAAATGCAGGTCACCGATGATCAAAAATAAAGACAGATTGAATATAAAAGGTATTGGTGT
>CAYYWR010000083.1:0-6764 GCA_964474145.1 uncultured Syntrophomonadaceae bacterium | reverse complement strand
ACCACGATTAAACCAGCGGCTATTAAGGCAATCATCAGCATCAGGTTCCTCATCGTTCCTACTGCGGCAAAGGCTTCCGCATAATCTATTTCTACCACCAGTCCTACAGGCTGATCCCCCAGCAGGGTTACTTCCATGGCACCCAGCACCATATTGCCCATGTAGTCCGGGTATTCATCTTGTGCATGGAAATCCATATTCCTGTCCCTGATGGGTCCGGAGAGATGCTCCACCGCCCGGGTTCTGATGCTCTGGTTTAAGGCAGCTCCATCCTGGAATTCTCCCAGCATGGTATTGGTTAAAAGCAACCCGTCGGCATTTATCAGGTAAGCATCTGCGGTTTCTCCCAATTCTCTCAGCCCATCGTGGACTAAATAATCTATATACTGTTCATCAAAGATTATGTTAATAGTCCCTACTATTTCGCCGGAACGTCCCTGGCTCCGGACGGGGGCAGAAATGACCATACAGTTGTCGTGAATGATATCGGAATAAAATAACTCCGACCAGGTGATGTTTCCTCCCAGGCTTCCCTGGACGTAGTCCCGGGTAGACATGTCTTCATACCAGAGATCATCCTCTGTGGAGTAAACACACCTGCCCTCACTGTCGGTGAGAAAAACTACTGCATATCCATATTCCTCCAGCGCGGTGGGAGCCAGGTCGTCTATAATATCCAAGCGGCTCTGCCACATGGGGTCTGAAGTATCTCTCACTTCTCCGATGGTTTCACCCTGGTGTTCTCCCCCCTCCAGTATATTTAGGCTCTGGTAAACGTCCCGGGTGGTGGCAAGAACTGTAGCGTCCCCCTCTCTTTCCTCAAAATATGACTCCAATCCGGCATCTGTTAAACCAGCATACATGTTCATACCTGCCTGGACCTCATCCCTTATATTGTCTTGCGACAAATTGTATGATAGTAGACTTATTACCAGCAGGGGAATTAAGCCTATCAACAAAAACAGCAATATTAACTTGAATTTTAAACTAACATTTCTTAAACTCAGCTTTTTAAACATAACCTCATCTCCTTTTTTTTAAAATAACTAATATAAATAAATTTTCTTATCTTTCCCGCCTGAAAAAATTAAAAACATGGCCTGCTGCCATGTTTGTTCTTTAGATTAAAAACCGGAGCTAATTATATTATTTTCTAATATAAAAATTCCACAGTTTTATAAATGGCAGCTGGCTATCATAGTACAACACCTTAGACCCACAGTTTTGCGCCTCTGGCTTTCGCCAGGTTTGCCTTTATCACTTTATATCTCATAGAATATGTCAACGCATCAACTCCTCAGGTCTGACACATTTCAGCAGGCAACCTCGCTAAAGAACAATCAAATTGTAATAATCGTTCTCTTCTACCTCTTCTTCTATTATACTTCTATTCTTCTATAGCAAGAAGCAATTTCCTCTGTAAATATCTGATAATATTATTTAATGTTCTTAATACTCTTAATATTTTTAATATTCTAAATATTTTTAATGTAAGAAAAGGAAATACACCATGTCACTGCTCATGCTGTATTTCCTCACTTCCACCTGCACCACCTGCTGATCTGGCAGCCCATTATTGCCAGTTATTTTTTAACAAATATCAGGGCACGGTTACCTTTTTCGTTGTAGTAAGGCCCTTGACAGATCATATTTGTCATGATAATACCCCTGCCTCTTTCCTCTGTGCCCTGTAAGTTTAATGAGTTATTGAGCTTATCCTGCCAGTTGAAGCCATCTCCCTGGTCCTCCACTGTGGCGGCCAGATATTCAGCCGTTACAGTAATCTCTACGAATACCTTCTTATCCGGGTTAAACTTGTTACCGTGTTCCACAGCGTTAGCCGCCATTTCATGGAGCCCGGCAAAAAGGTCACTGCCTTCTTCAATCCCGGGTAAAATGCTAAAAACTTCTTCTTGAAGGCGCTTTAACTCCTCCAGGCGGCTCTCCAACTCCAGGCAAAGGGATTTTTTCTGCTCCGGGTCCACCTGCAGTATACAGAAAGTTATATCATCCTCTCCCTGCAGGGTGCCCTGATTGAATTCACGGAAATCTTCCTTAATAACCTGGACGATAAGGTCGGGAGGCAGATAACTGTTGTGGGAAAACACCTTTTCCAGCCGCTCCTTATAAAGTTCCTGATTAACAACCTGCTCCGGCAGCCCATCAGTGCTGAAGAAGATGGTAGTGCCAGGAGGCAAATCCAGATACTCCTCCTTGAAATCCATTAATTCCGTGGGGAAAACAGAGGAAATGGGAAGCCCTTTACTGATCAACTGGAATACTTGACCGTCTCCCCGCCAAACCAGGGGGAAGGCCTGAAAGCCCGCACCGCAGTAGCTCATTTCCATGGTCTCCAGCTCCAGCACAGCCAGGAAAATGCCGATATGGTATTCCTCCTGGAAATTCTTCAGGCGGTACTGCCTGTCCAGGTGGCGCATTATTTTTTCCGGGTGTATTTCCCCCGGTTTCAAGCTTATGTAACTGTCAATGGCTTCCTTGACGAAAAAACTGAGCATGGCCCCATCCATGCCATGTCCCATGACATCGGAAAGATACAGGATGACCTTATTGTCAACCTTGATGACATTATAAAAGTCGCCCCCCAGGCGCTGAGCGGGGTAGTAGCAGGCGGCAAAGGAAAGGCCCGGGACATCTGGAAACTCCCTGGGCAGAGTCCATTCATGTACCCTGCGGGCTTTGTCCATCTCTTCATCCAGTTGGCCGTAAAGCTGCTGAAGTTTACGGGTGTATTCGGCTATTTTTTGGTCCGCTTTCCTGCGTTCCGTAATATCGCTTATGGTAAGCAAAAGCAGGGGGTCTTCCTGAAAAATGGATACAGATACATCAGGAGACAAAGGCATGGCTGCCGCTTCAATACGGGCATAGAAAGTCTCTTTATCAGCGCACAGCAAAAAATGCTCCATGTTCTTATTCCCGGGGTCTCTAAAAACAGCCCGGTAGCGGGCCAAAAACTGCTGCCGCTCCGGCCGGGAAATAAAAATGTTGAAAGGCTGGCCTTTCACCCGGAACATATCCTCCTTCACCATATGACAAAAAGTTTCATTGGCCTGTCTGATAATCCCCAGGCTGTCCAGAACCAGGTAACCAACAGGAGCCTTGTGGAAAAGCTGCAAAAAATTGTTGCGGGAAGCTTCAAGTTCCTGCTGGGCACGGCGCATTTCTTCATTTTGCAGTTCAAGTTCGATTTGGTGTACCTGTAATTCGTGCAAAAGCTGGTGTGTTTCTTCCAGGGATAGGGAACTGGCGTCCTCACTATGTTTCCGGGAAAGCTCTTCAGCCTGCCGGCGTAGTTTTTGTAAATGTTCCTTTTTGTCCTCATAACTATTCATGAAAATTCCCCCTATTGCTTAACATTGCAGCTAAAGATAACAAATATATGTATGATTCACATATATGTGTGATTCATACTGCTTATTCCTCTCCTCTTAATATCATGTAAATTGTCACCAGTGCCTTACTGGTAACAATTCAGCATACCAGTAAAACCGGGGGACGCTAAGCCGTGCCAAGGGCACCGCCAGGCACATTAACCGGCGTTATGATAAATCAGAGCCTTTCTCTTGACAGCTGAGCTTTTTCTCCGCTTGCTTGCGCTCTGTAATATCCACCGCCAGTTCCAGGCGCACGTCCCGCCCATCGGGCCACTTGATCATCTGGTCTACAACCTGATAGTGCCGCTTACTAAGAGGATTGCAATACTCCCACTCATAAGGCTGGTAGTACATTTCTTTAATTATGGGATTGGTGCAGAAGTCACAGGGCTCCTCTTTTTTCTGCAAGGCCCGGTAGCAAAGTCTCCCCACAATATCTTCTCCATAGACTTCCTGGGCGGCTTTGTTGGCATAGAGAATCTCATGATTGTCCATATCCGCCACATAAATAATCTGGTTGATGCTGTCAAATATAGAAAGCAGCTGAGCACGCTCCTGCTGCAGCTTTTTTTCTGTTTCCTTAATGGGCCCTATATCTGTAAAGGTGATGACTACACCTGAGGGATAGGGGCCTCCTACCTGGTAGGGAAGTGCCTGCATCAGGAAATATTCGCCAGATTCAGTGACTACCTCTATTTCCCTGCTGCTTCTCCCCTTCACTACCTCCTGGATTACAGTAAGGGGTTCTATATCCTTTATTTTGTGTGTTAGGTGTCTCAGGGGGCGCCCCAGGTCACTGGGCAAGATGCTGTAAACGCGGCTCACCTCAGGGGTAAACCTGCGTATATCCAGGTTTTCATCCAGAAAGATGGTCCCTATCCGGGTAGCGGCCATGAGGTTATCCAGGTCGTTTGTTATTTCCGTCAACTCAAGAATTTTGCTCTGGTACTCGGCATTTACAGTTGGCAGCTCTTCATTAACCGATTGCAGCTCTTCATTGGTGCTCTGCAGCTCCTGGTTGCTGGCCAGCAGCTCCTCATTGGTAGCCTGAAGTTCTTCGTTGGAGGTTTCCAGCTCTTCAATAGTGGCCTGAAGATTCTCCCTGGTAAACTGGAGTTCCTGTTCCAGGTCATTAATGCGCCGCTCTGCTTCCTGGCCAATGTCAAATTCCTGGATGTCATGGGAAGTTGCTTCCTGTTTGGAAGCAGGCGATTCTTCTATAAAGATGGCTGCCAGGGATTCCTGCCCCCGCTTGCCGGGTAACAAGCGGATAAGCATCTGTACCACCTTTTTCTCCGTCCCTTCCCCCTGGGGGAGGCGGATATTGCTATACTTTAGTTCCTTACCGTCTTGAAAAACTTTTTGCAAACCTGTGGTCATGGGTATGGCCAGTTCCTTTTTAGCCATACGAGAAACATCATAAACAACTTTTCCCGTGGGCACATGCATATAACCTGAAGGATCTCCTATAAGATGTAAAAGCTCCATGCCCTGGTTAACTACTATTACCAGGGGCACATATTCCTCCACCAGGGACTGGAGCAATCGCTCCTGCAGCCGCTCCTCCTCCTTTTGCCCCATAATGTGGCGGTTCCGGGAAAAGTGTCCCTCTTGCTGCCCTGGTGACGTTTCTCCCAGTTCCTTCTCATACTTGAGAACCTCCCTGGGAGGACTTTTCTTGCCCCGGGAACGAAATATTTTGTGTTTGTGATGCAGTGTCTCAAAGTAACCACCCGCTTCCCCCGGCGTTTCACTTGTACCCAGGAGCAGAATCCCCTGGGGGTTAAGGGCAAAATTGAAGGTTTCCATGACTTTTTGCTGCAAGACAGGCTGCAGGTAGATGAGGAGATTGCGGCAGCTTATCATTTCTATCTTGGTAAAGGGAGGATCTTTGACCAGATTGTGCTGAGCAAAAACTACCATCTCCCGAATGTGGCGCTGCACCTGATAGTGCTCCCCCTTATGGACAAAATATTTTCCCATTATGCCCGGGGGCATATCGGCAGCAATACTATCGGGATATAGACCGTTGCCCGCATAAACAATGGCGTCCTTGTCTATGTCCGTGGCAAAAATCTTAATACTTGTTGATTTCCCTAATTTATGTAAACATTCCCGGGCAGTGATGGCCAGGGAGTAAGCTTCTTCACCGGTGGAGCAGCCCGCCACCCAAAAACGAACCTCCTGTTGAGATAAACCCTTTAGCAGCTGGGGCAATATTCTTTCTTCCAGCTCATGGAACACCTCCCGGTCCCGGAAAAAACTGGTTACTCCAATAAGCAGCTCCCGGTAAAGGGTTGCCACCTCCCCGGGGCGGGTCTCCAGAATACGCACATAATCCCGAAGGTCGTTAACCTGGTTTACTGTCATGCGCCGATCAATGCGCCGGATAATGGTGCTGGGCTTGTAATATGTAAAATCCACCCTGGTTTGTTCCCGGAGCAAAGAAAAAATACGGGCCATCCCATCCTCATCGGAGAGCAATGCTTTGGGCAAATCCGTGGGAACTGCCAGGGGCCTATTTTTAAAGGAAAGGAGGCGCTCCGGCATCTCATCTGCAGAGAGAATCACATCTGCCAGGCCTGTAGCAATGGCCGCCCGGGGCATACCGTCAAACTTGGCCGAGTCATCCCTCTGGACCATAATCATGCCCCCGGCTTCTTTTATAGCCCGGATACCCCGCACACCATCGCTGCCCGTACCCGAAAGGATAATGGCTACAGCTTTCTCTGCCTGGTCATCGGCCAGGGAGCGAAAGAATACATCTATAGGTAAATTTATACCCCGGCTGTAGTCCATATCACTGAGAATCAACTTGCCGTGAAAAATGGTCAACTGCTTGCGGGGTGGAATAAGATATACCGTGTTAGGCTCCACCAGCATTCCATCTTCCGCCCGGAGCACTTTCATTGTGGTGCGCTTGGCCAGCAGTTCCACCATAAGACTTTTATAATCCGGGGACAGGTGCTGGATTACTACAAAAGCCAGCCCGCTATCAGAGGGCATATAACTAAAAAAAGTGTCCAGGGCTTCAAGCCCTCCTGCAGAAGCTCCAATACCCACATAGTATAATGGTTCTCTACCCTTTGAACCAGTTTCCTTTTGCCTTTTATCCAACTTGTTTTTTTACCTCCTTTTAGTATGCCCTTGCCTCGCTTGCCCCACCGGCCATGGGTCAAGCTGGTGGCAATGTTCACCCTATATATAAAGCTAAAGCTAAAGGCTAAACATTGATTCAATTCATTTAATTTGATATATTTCTAATTCGATATATTCGACATATTTCCAGCAAAATCCTTTTTTAAATTACTAAATTTTTAATTTTGATTCCACTGCATAAAGTCAGTTTTGCAATTTGCCACCCCAATATAT
>CAYYWR010000082.1:0-6766 GCA_964474145.1 uncultured Syntrophomonadaceae bacterium | reverse complement strand
GTGCCACGGGGACGGTTTCAGCGGACCCGAAGCGAAGCGAAGGGCCGAAGGGAATCCCATGGAACCGTCCCCTGTGGCTTAGCGGCCTATTATAAAATTCAGGAGGGGCTGACAAAAATGAAAATGCAGGCTAAACACCATAAGGTATTAAAGGGTATTGATGTTTCCCACTGGCAGGGGATAATTGATTGGAATGGGGTTAAAGCTGATGGAGTAAGCTTTGCTTATTTAAAAGCTACAGAGGGATTGAACCGGGTTGACCCCAGGTTCAGGGAGAATGCCTCCGGGGCCAGGTGGGCAGGGGTTTACACCGGTGGGTATCACTTTGCCCGACCGGACCTGAATCCCACTTTAGATAAGGCCAGGGAGGAGGTGCTTAATTTTATTGATACCCTGCAAAAGGGTTTTGGTGCCGGCAATTTTGGGGATATTTACCCGGTGCTGGATTTAGAGCTGCCCTTTCCCAAAAAGGATAAAAAGCTTAATACCGGCCGGCTGTTGAAATGGGCAAGCACCTTTAATAACTATTTTAGGAAGCTGACGGGGAAAACATTGATGATCTACACTGGAGTTTATTTTATCAGGGAGTATGATAATTTTAGTTTTCAGAACCTGGGAAACCCCCTGACAGAGATGCCCCTGTGGATTGCCCTTTACCCCCGGCCAGAAAAAATAGTGGAGCCAGAACCCCCACCGGCTGCGGGGAACTGGAACAGGTGGACAGTATGGCAGTATACCAGCAAGGGTAAAGTTAAAGGCATAGAAGGAGATGTGGACCTCAACTGGGCAGAACCCGGGCTGCTAAAAAGGATTAAACATCATTGAGGTTGCCGGGATGTTCATTTTTTTCAGAGCTGGAGTTCTGCACTAAAGGGTTTTCAAAATAAAGGCTCCTGCTGGGGAAGGCCACTGAGACACCTTCATCCTCCAGTATTTCCATTATTTTAAAATTGGTGTCTTCCTTTACTGCCAAAAATTCGCCCCAGTTAGTAGTTATGGTAAAGAAATAAATGAAAATATCCAGGCTGCTGTCATTGAAATTATCAAACCTTACAAATATTACCTCCTTGTGGACGTCGGGATGAGTTTCCAGCATTTCTCTTATTCTGTCCACGCAGTTTTGCAATTTTTCCCTGCTTGTAGTATAAGTAACCCCCAGGGGAAAGGTAATCCTGCGTTTGCCCATTTTTGTCCAGTTGGTTATGGGCTCATTGGCCAGGGTAGAGTTGGGGACAGTAACTAAAGATTTGGCGAAAGTCCTCACCCGGGTGCTTCTAAAGGTAATGTCTTCTACCGTGCCCTCTACGCTGGGCGTATATATCCAGTCCCCAATAGAAAAGGGCTTATCTGTGATAATCACTATACCTCCAAAAATATTTGACAGAGCATCCTGAGCTGCCAGGGCAAAGGCCAGGCCTCCCAGTCCAAGTCCTGCTATAAATCCGCTGACATCGTACCCCAGCTCCTGGGCTATTACGCTCAAACCCAGGGCCACCACAATTACCCTGATAACTTTAGATAGGAAGGGAATAAGTATCTCATCTAAATCTATATCTACCTTTTCCCTGAACTCCTCAAATAAACCTCCCCCGGTTATGTTGTAAAAGCCCCAGGTGATAAAAGCTATAATACTGGCTCTGAAAAATTTGGTCACTATTACATCCTGGTATTCATTCAGGGGCAGGTATGTTAAGGCAAGATAAAAACCAAGAACTACAATAAAAGCTCTGAAGGGCCTTTCAAAGCAGTTCAAAATACTGATATTAATTTCCGCACCGGTTTTCCTCGCCATATTTAATAAAAAATTAAAAATATATCTTGCAAATAGCTTTCTAATAAAAACAAATATAAGGAATATGGCTAAAGCTATAAGTATTTCTCTCCATATATAGAGGTTAAAGATAATACCTGTATACCGGGATAAATCAAAGTCATTAATAAAATTTAATTGGTTAAACATATTGGAGAAACCTCTCAATCCTTTTTAGAGCTTCTGTAATTTGCTCCATGGAGGCAGCATAGGAGCAGCGGACATAACCTTCACCGCACTGTCCAAAAGCGTCCCCGGGAACTACAGCCACCTTTTCTTCCTTCAGCAGCTCTTCACAGAAGGTCAGGGATTTCAGGCCTGTAGATTTTATGGAGGGAAAAGCATAAAAGGCACCCTGGGGTTCAAAGCAGGAAAGCCCCATCTGGTTTAGCCCGTTAACAATCAGATCTCTCCGCTGATGATAATGAACTTTCATTCTCTTTACTTCTTCTTCGCCATTTTTTAAAGCTTCTATGGCTGCCATCTGTCCCATTATAGGAGCACACATGATGGTGTACTGGTGTACTTTAAGCATGGCGCTGATGATGTCCCGGGGGGCAGCAGCATAACCTATGCGCCAGCCGGTCATGGCGTAAGATTTGGAAAAGCCGTTTACCAGTACGGTGCGTTCCTTCATTCCCGGCAGGGAAGAAAAGGATACGTGGTCTCCGTTATAGCTCAGTTCACTATATATTTCATCTGATATTACCAGTAAATCATGTTTTCTTACAATCCCGGCTATGGCCTCCAGCTCCTCTTTTTTCATAATGGCCCCGGTGGGATTATTGGGATAAGAAATCAGGAGTATTTTGGTTTTACCGGTTATGGCTTCCTCCAGGTCTTCCGGCATCAGCTTAAAGTTATTGGCTTCCCGGGTAGTAACTATTTTGGGCACTCCCCCCGCCATCAGGGTGCAGGGCTTGTAGGAAACAAAGCAGGGCTCCGGAATAATAACCTCATCCCCGGGCTCCAGGACACACCTGAGGGCAATATCTATGGCTTCGCTAACCCCCACTGTTATCAGTATCTCTTCAGAACAGTCATACTCCAGGCCGAATTTGTCATACAGGTATCGGCATACCCGCTGCCTCAGTTCTGGTAAGCCGCTGTTGGGGGTATAGTTGGTATGGCCTCTTTCCAGGGAATAGACTGCGGCTTCCCGGATGTGCCAGGGAGTGGCAAAGTCAGACTCCCCCACCCCCAGGGATATTATATCCTTTATCCCGCTGGCCATATCAAAGAATCTTCTTATTCCTGACGGCGGCAGCTCCCTCAAGCCATTTTTAACAAAAGACCTTCTCTGGGGAGGGGGAGGCTTATTAACAGGAGAATTTTGCCGGGAAGCCTTATTCTGGGAAGTCTTACTCACGGGCTGATCACCAGCCTGTGATCTCTTTTATCTTCCTCAAAAACAATCCCGTCCTGTTTATATTTTTTCAAGACAAAATGGGTAGCCGTGCTCTGCACGTTTTCCAGGGAAGCAAGCTTTTCGGCTACAAAAAAGGCAACCTTTTTCATGGAAGTACCTTCAATCATTACGGATAAATCATAGCTTCCCGACATAAGAAAGACGCTTTTCACTTCGGGAAACCGACATATGCGCTGGGCAATAGTGTCAAAGCCTACATCCCTCTGGGGAGTTACCTTGACATCAATAATAGCTGTTACGTTATCGTTGTTTTCTGTTTTTTCCCAGTCAACCAGGGTTACATACCCCAGAATTACCTTTGCCTCTTCCAGCTCCTGAATCATTTCCTTAACTTCTTTTTCTGACAGATTTAACATGGTAGCCAGGGTCTTTATGGATATTCTATGGTTCTGTTCTAAGGCCTGCAAAAGCTTTGTTTTCACGTCCTCCATTAATTTCAACTCCTTAGTCTCAGTATCAGCTTGATGGCAGAATATACCCCGCCGGGCTGCATTATATTTCCTGGGTTCGGAATTAATTAATCGTTAAAAATCTGGCTATACTACTAGTAATGGGGTGATATGATGGAATCTAAAAACGACCATACAAAAGAAAACCAAGTGGCTGCTTCTGCTATTAAGTATGGCGCCTGGCTTTTAGGGTTAGTAATTGTCCTGTATTTTATTGCCAGGCACGTGTTCCCCTTTATCCGCAACCTTTTCTAAACCAGTGGCCATTAACCATTAATAAGGATTACCATTAGTAAGGATTACCATTAATAAGGATTAAAGGTGATTCTATTAACAGAGTTTGTCTCCTGCTTCTTCTATTGCCAGGTCAATGTTTCTTTCATGGGCTGGCATTAACTGCTCTCCCACGTAATCTCCTTTATAATGTATGCTTTTCAACACATCTTTTATTTCCATGGTAGCCAGTCCCTGCAGGAATAAATCGTATGCCTGGCCTGAGAGATTTTCCAGGTAGTCCATATCTACCTGGATTCTTTTTAATATTTCTTTTTTTCCCCTGGCAATATTTCCATGCCCGGGAACCAGGTGCTACAGGTCATATTTATCCACCAGTGACTCGGCCATTTTTAGCGTTTCTATATATTTGTCACTGTTATACATTATTAAAGGAAATTCACGGTCAGACAGGGTGTCACCACAAAACAATACTCCACGGTCTTTAACCAGAACGAAAAGTGATTCCCGGGTATGGCCGGGGGCAGATATTAATGAAATGGAACCCCTGGGAAACTGCAGGTCCAGCTTATCCTGAAAGGTTAAGTCTATGGAGGGAAAGACAAAGCCGGCCCGCTCTATTTCGCAGGCTTCGTCGGCTTCCCTTAAATGCTCAACCTGGGTATCCTTAGAGCAGTGTTCAAAACTTGCATGGGCAACTTTTTGGGCTTCGGGAAAATAGGAGCCTCCTGTTATATGGTCAAAGTCTGAATGGGTGTAAATTAAATATTGTTGAGATGCCTCTTTATCTTTAAAAAATTCCTTTAATTGCGTTAATTCTGCAGGGGAAAAGCCCGGGTCTATTACTGCCCATGCCCCCTCTTCCAAATAAAGCCCTGAGTTTAGAAACCAGAAAGAACTTTTGAAGAAATAACAGTTATCTTGAAATTGTTCAATTTCAAACATATTTTCTACCTCCTGAAATATTTTTGGCAATTTTTATTATAACACGTTTAATTTAATTTTTTAAACATAAAAAGCAGCGGTCTAGTACTTTTTAGAAAATGACTGCGGGATTAACCCGCAGTCATTTTAGCAACTATTTCATCGGCCATTTCAGAGGTTTTGGCTGTCCCTCCCAGGTCATAGGTGACCTTTTTCTTTTCAGCAATAACTTCCTTTACAGCTTTTAAAACCCGCTGGGCTGCTTCCTTCTCCTCTATATACTCCAGCATCAGGACACCTGAGAGGATCATGGCGGCAGGATTGACCTTGTCCATGCCTGCATACTTGGGGGCGCTGCCGTGAACCGGTTCAAATACGGCCCCGTTTTCACCAATATTGGCCCCGGGGGCCATGCCCAGGCCGCCTACCAGGCCGGCACAGAGATCGGATACGATGTCTCCGTAAAGGTTGGGAAGCACCATGACATCATACAGGTCGGGCTTTTGGACCAGCTGCATACACATATTATCTATCAAGCGGTCTTCAAATTCTATTTGGGGATATTCCTCCGCTACCTTTTGGGCACATTCCAGAAACAGGCCGTCGGAACATTTCAATATATTGGCCTTATGTACAGCAGTAACCTTTTTACGCCCTGCTTTTACTGCATAATTAAAGGCGAATCTGGTTATTCTCTCTGAGCATTTTCGGGTGATGATTTTGATGCTTTCCGCTGCATCTTCCCCCACCATATGCTCTACTCCTGCATAAAGGTCCTCTGTATTCTCCCGGACTACCACCAGGTCAACATTTTCGTAGCGGGATTCTACCCCTTTAAAACTTATAGCCGGGCGCAGGTTGGCATAAAGGTCCAGCTCCTTCCTCAGGGCAACATTTACGCTCCTGAAGCCGGTTCCTATGGGAGTGGTAAGGGGGCCTTTCAGAGCTATTTTGTTTTCCTTGATGGATTCTATTACCTGCTGGGGCAGGGGAGTTCCATACTGGGAAATGGCATTTTCTCCAGCTGTTTTTTCCTCCCACTGGATATCTACTCCTGCAGCCTCAATGACTTTTTTTGTGGCTGCGGTAATATCAGGTCCGATGCCATCTCCGGGTATTAAAGTTATCTTCAATAATATTCCCTCCTGTTAATACAGTATAGTTGTTTTTAGTTTTGAATACGCCAGCCACAGGGAAGTGGCATTCCCCGTAATTATATCAAAAAATAATTAAAAATAACAGGCCGGGGTGGCTTTTCCTTATTTTCCTCATATCAGGTTCTGGGGATCAGGTTCAGCGATAAATGCTTTTATATCTTCTGTAATTATACAGGACTTTACTTGCAAAGTTTCGGGTTTCGCCATAGGGTATATTAGAAATGGTTTCTTCCCTGCCATCCCATACCCCATAATTCAGCCACTGGTTTACCCTGCCCCTTCCCCCGTTATATGCTGCTATGGCCAGGTTTAAATTGCCGGAAAATTCATTGAGCAGGCTGGAAATATACCAGGTGCCAATTTGAATGTTAACTTCCGGGTCATAGAGCATTTCCGGCTCAAAATCAGCAATTCCTGCCTGCCCGGCAGCCCATTCCCCCGTAGTGGGCATTATCTGCATCAAGCCAATAGCCCCTTTTTTTGATTTGGCCCTTTCGTTGAATTTGCTTTCCACCTTAATTAAAGATGCTACCAGAAGTGGGTCTACCTGATACATCTCCCCATAAGTGTGTATTTCCTCTTTAAAGTGAATGGGGTAAATTATTTTTAAAAAAAACCTGGTATTAAAAAAAATGATTAGGGAAATAAAAAGAACCACCCATATCAAAACTCGTTTTTTCAGTATTACTATACCCACACAACCAGCTCCATTTAAATTTTGCGGGTTTTCCTGTTCCCCCCTGTCTAGCCCTGGCCCATTCTG
>CAYYWR010000081.1:0-6837 GCA_964474145.1 uncultured Syntrophomonadaceae bacterium | reverse complement strand
GTCGAGGACTTGACCCATAATCAAATCTTTCCACTGTACAGTTTTGAGAGAACAAGCATCAGGCAAATAAAGTGAGTTTTTCTGGTGGAGATGGCGGAGGGGAAACACCCGTATCCATACCGAACACGGAAGTTAAGTCCTCCAGCGCCGATGGTACTTGGGACGAGAGTCCCCGGGAGAGTAGGTCTCCGCCAGGATTAAATTTAAAAGGGCTCTAAATCTTAAAAGATTTAGAGCCCTAAATTATTTCCATGCCTTTTCTTAAAAAGTCAATAGCAGTTGGAAACGGCTCTTGACTTACCTTTCTTTTATCATCTTAACATAATTACCAGTCTTTACTTGTAGATGTAAAAGGATTATTGAATTATTATTATATATGATGTCAAGTCTGAATAAAAATCTAAAAAAGGAGAAAAAGCATTATGAGAAAATATTTTAAATTATTATTAATAGTAATTTTACTTATTCTTTTTACACCTTATGCTGTTAGTGCAGCTTTGGTTCATCGGGTTTCTCCAGGGGAGAATTTATACATAATTGCAAAAAGATACGGTACTACTATGGAAGAAATGGCAAATAAAAATAATTTGCTTAATCCGGATTTTTTGCTGCCAGGACAAGAGTTACTTGTCCCAGATTCAGAAAAATCAATTACATACATAGTTCAGCCAGGAGAGAGTTTATACAAAATATCTAATAAACTGGGTATATCCATGGGAAAACTGGCAGCAGAAAATAGTCTGGGAAACAACTGGAATTTTCTTTATGCAGGACAAGCTCTAAATATATCCCGGTCACTTTTTCCCCCTCAACAACCGCTTCAGTCCAATACACCCTACCAGCATACCGTTTCTCAACTAATCAATATGTTTCCTGATACCTTTTATTTGAGAGGTTTATCAAATAACAACAGGGTTGCCCTGACTTTTGATGATGGTCCAGACCTGAAATATACTCCACAGGTTTTGGATGTATTGAGGGATTACCAGGTTCCAGCTACATTTTTTTTAGTTGGGAACCGGGCAGAAAAATATCCTGCTGTCGTAGAGAGAATTGCGGCAGAAGGACATGTTATAGGTAATCACTCCTGGTCACATCCTGATTTACGCAAGGTATCCAGAGAACGGCTGATTTCCGAAATTGTACAGACAGAAATGGTACTGAAAGAAATCATGGGTTTCAAAACGGCTTTAATTCGCCCCCCTTATGGCACGATTAATGCATATAGTTTGGAGGTAATGAAAAGATTAGATTATAAAGTAATTAACTGGTCTGTAGATTCCGTTGATTGGAGGGACAGAAGTCCTGACCTGATATTATTAAATACCCTGCCCTATGTAACTGATGAATCTATTGTGCTTTTTCACTCGACGGGAGGAGAAGGACAGAGCATGTCTGCCACTGTTGAAGTTCTTCCGGAAATAATAGAGTCTATTAGAGCTATGGGATATACCTTTGTAACTGTGGATGAACTGCTGGGTATACCAGCATACAAATAAAAATTTTTAACATCAGGTTATTTATGTTATAATAGCCTTTAGAGTAACGGAACAAAATGGCATAACATGATTAAAATAAAATTAGCTCAGTTTCTTGGGCTATTTTTATACATTTTATTGCAGAAAACCAGGAGAAAGAATAATGGGAACCCAAAAAGATTATATCAAGTTTCTCGGCACCGGTGGTGCACGATATGTTGTTTCCAGGCAGTTACGTTCTTCCGGAGGCATCTGGTGCAGCTTTAAAGGTAAAAACCTTCTCATTGACCCGGGCCCGGGAGCTCTAATAAAATGCTTGACCAGCAAACCTAAACTAGAACCGGAGGATCTTGACGCAATTATTTTAACTCACAGGCATCTGGATCATTCGTCAGATGCTAACGTGTTAATAGAAGCTATGACGGAGGGAAGGGTTAGAAAAAAAGGGATTGTGTATGCCCCTTCAGATGCGGTCTATTCCAATGAACCAGCAATTTATAAATACTTGCAGGACTCGGTAGAAAAACTTGAGATACTAAAAGAGCAAAAGAGTTACTCCCTGGGGGGCCTGGATTTTATTACACCTGTAAAACACAACCATTCTGTTGAAACATACGGACTAAAATTTACTCTTGATGGCGGAAAAGTATCTATTATAGCGGACACTTCTTTTTTTCCAGAATTGATAAATCACTACAAATCTGAAGTTATAGTAATAAATGTTGGCCTTTTCAAGCATCCCGGTTATGAAAACGTTAAACATCTTGACCTGGAGGGCTGCAAAAAGTTGATTGCCGGCACAAAGCCCAGGGTTGCTATACTCACCCACTTTGGATTGAGTATGCTAAAAAATAAACCCTGGATACTGGCAGAACAATTAACTCATGAAACAGGCGTTAAAGTTATAGCGGCTAACGATGGCATGAAATTGTGCTTTGATGATTATTTTAAATCCAAATGATAGAAAAAACAGTAATAGAAAAATAGTTTTGATCAAGGAGGAAAACTTACGATCAGCTAACCCTGCAAAATGTTAGCAAGGCCATTGAAAATGCAAAAGAGATGATTAAAGGAATACATGAACTAGAAAAAAGCGAATATCCCCAATGGGTAGATATTTTAAAATTAAAATAGAAATAGAAAGTAGAAGTAGAAAGTAGGACGGTTATCATGATTATTGATTTTCACACACATTGTTTTCCAGAAGATATGGCTCATAAAGTTGTCCCGGTTTTAGCAAATATGGCAGGGATAAAACCCTGCCTGAAAGGTACTATAGAAGAATTAAAGGAGTCCATGGTAAAAGCCGGCATAGATTATTGTGTTTTGCAAAATATTGCTACCAGGCCACAGCAAACAAAAACCATAAACAACTGGGCTGCCCGGGTACAGGAGGATATGATTATATCTTTTGGTTCCCTTCATCCTGATTATGCTGACTGGGAAGAAGAATTGAAACGTATTAAGGATTCAGGGATGAAAGGCCTTAAATTTCATCCTGATTACCAGAAGTTTTTTGTTGACCATGAGAAAATGTATAAAATATATGAAAAAATATTTGCCTTAGATTTGATAGTTCTTTTTCACGCAGGACTGGATATAGGCCTGGAACCGCCTTATCACTGCACTCCTGACAGGTTATTGAAGGTAGTAAGTCTTTTCCCAGAAGGAACAATAGTAGCGGCTCATATGGGTGGTTACGCATACTGGGATCAGGTGGAAGAGCTTTTAACGGGGAAAAACCTTTTCTTCGATACTTCTTACAGTTATAATGACCTGGGTGAAGAAAAGATGTCCCGGCTAATTAAGCTTCACGGAGCTGATAAAGTGCTTTTTGGTACTGACTCTCCCTGGACTGATCAGTCTGAAGAGCTTAAAAACTTTAACACTCTTCATTTAAAGCCGGAAGAAAAAAATAAAATATTAGGAGAAAACGCCATTAAGCTGTTAGGCTTAAGATAATATATTATTATAACTGGTTAGTCAGAATAAGGTTATCTGCTAAATATGTACAATTTAACTTATTAAATATAAATTTAAACTTATTAAATATAATAGGAGAGATTAGTGAAAAGAGATTACAGCAGGGAGCCCTCTTTTTTTTTTGTATAAATAGATAACATTAAAGAAATAATAATTAATGGGTGGAAGCAAGAAAACTAAAATTCTAGGAGGTTACAATTTATGTATAACACAAACATTAATCCATGGCAAAGCAGTAATTTTTCTCCTCAGCACCAGTCTTTTGCTCTGTCAGGACAGACAGGATTTTCTTCAATTCAGCCGTGGCAAACCAGTTCATTTATTTCTCCATTCCAATCATCAATGCAAATGCTACCTCAAGCACAGTCTTACAGCCTGCCCATGCAAACTGCTGCGCTGTCACCACAGGCATACAGTATGCCATTTAGCAGCGTAATTCCTGCACAGTCAGGCAGCATTCAAACAAGCATGATTCCGCAGGCATCAACAGTTAGCTACGGCTTTAATCCTAACCTGAGCTGGCAACAAGACTGGCAGCAATCTTTCAGTCCATCAATGCACCAACAACAGCAGTTCCCATATCAGCAGCAACATTCAATTCAACAACAACAAATGCAGCCCAGGGGTAACATGACCTCGGGAATTAGCTCAACTTCAGGATATGCCCAGCCTAGAGTAGAACTTGCTGAAACAAACAGTGATGTAGTTATTACTGCTGAACTTCCCAATGTAGATCCAAACAATATTTATCTCACTGCAACCGACGATTCCATTAGTATATCTGCATTGTCTCATATAGGAGGTTCCAGTAGCAGCCTGCACAGGACAGTAGCATTACCAACCATAGTAAGGTCCGAACACATTGAAGCAAATTACTCTAACGGCACTCTAGAATGTCGTATCCCGAAGTCTGATTTTGTTTCTCGTCGAAGAGTAAAGGTTAACGTTACCAGTTAAGTAATACTGTTATCTTGCTTTCACCCAACCTTTTTAGTTAACTAAAGGATAAAGGAATTAAAGGAGTGAGATTTCTATGTATAATATACAGAGTCCTGCAGCAAATCGTCAAGCAGGTGGGCCGATAGATGGATATTTTCCTGGCACGGGAATACATACTCCACAGGTTGATGTCATGGAAAGCTCTTCTGAAGTAATTTATGTGATTGAAATTCCAGGCGTTGACTATAGTGCAGTAAACGTTGAGGTTCAGGATAATAAGCTTTACGTAGAAGGTCAGGAAAACACTGGAACAGGAACAGGTATAGGAACAGATGATATCAATTACCTATACCGGGAAAGACAGCCTGGAATAAAATATAGCCGCTTACTCTCAATTCCTCTAGATGTGGACAGTGAAGAGGCTTCAGCCAATGTTAGAAATGGTATATTAACAGTCAGGTTTCCCAAAAAGGCAACAGGTAGAAGGATAAATGTAAATCAGCAACAACAGCATCAACAACAGCAGCAGCACAATAATCAGAATCAGAATCAGAATTAGCACCATCAGAATCAATAGGCTTACTCTCAGCTCCACCCTCAACAAGATCAGGGCTATTAGTATTAAAAAATATTATAGATACAGTTTATATATCGTTTTATTTATAGATAAAGAGAGAGCCCGCCCAGTGTTAAAGGCAGGTTCTCTTTCTATTTTTTTCTTTACTACTACTCTTTCTCTATTTTTTTATTCCCTTGATTCTTTTATTTCCACTGCTAATTAATTAAATTATAACCAGCTGCTATTTCCGTCCTGTTCATCTACTATTATTATACTATCTTTATGTTGGGAGGAGGTAGAGTTGTTCTGGTTATATATGGTGGGGATGTAGCCAGTAGAGTTGTCTAAGCTTCTATATCTGTTATTTTTTTGGGGCAAAGAATAGGGAAGGTAAAGTTTTTTTCTTTTGACAGACATGCTGATCCCTCCTGGGTGAATTCTATTAAACATTAATTTAAATTTTAAGCACTTTTTAAAACGCTTCATTATTCATTGATTAATATTTACTGGTATTCACTATTGTTTGTTATTTTACATTCTTCCATTTTTGCCGAAGCACTTCTGTATTAAACGGAGAAACTTCTTGCTTCTGCCTGGCCTGACGGGTCACTCTTCCTTCGAAAATAAACATATCCAGGTTTTTTAAGCTTTCAATCATTCCCCCTGTGGCTTCAAAGTCTACCTGTTGTTCATGATCTTTTAGCAAAAGAGAAGGGTTAAAAGGATCTATTAACTGTAAATCTTGCTCATAGTGTTCATAAAGGTTCCACATTAACTTTTCTATATCCTCCGGTGGCTCAGAAACTTTTAGTTTAATATTGTTTCTAGCTTCGGACCTGGGAATCATATAATTATGAGCATATAATTGTTCCGTTAAATTATCTATCATTTGCTTGATTTGTTCTCCAGACTCCTCTTTAGAATGAAGCTCCAAAAGTTTTCGCCCCAGGGAGCGAATTAGAGAATAATTTCTGTGAACGTTACCCAGCGCCAGGGGATGAACTTCCTTTGAAAGTCGGAGGAAAACTTCTTTTACTTCTTCTTCCTTGCTCAATCCCGCCAATTCCTGTGCCAACCCTATATAAGAAGAGACGTCCTCCACGCTAACGGGTATTTTTGCTACTTTGTTGTTTGGATCCTCCGGGTTAAAGGCATTGGCTACGCTGGGGTCAATTGGGCTGAGTTCACCCATTTTTCCCATAACGATTTCATCAGCACCCAGACAGATTAAAGTGCCTGCACTATAAGCTCTGAAGGGAACCAGGATGCTGAAATGTAAACAGTATTCCCTTATAAGGTTGACCAGCCTCCAGGGGGTAAGAACGTCCCCTCCCCTGGTATATAAAAATAAAGCAATTTTTTTCTTGGGGCCAATAGATTCAAGGTGACGGTGAAACACCCTTATGACATCTGGTGCAATTCTGGTGTTCAGGTTTTCTCTGTCTCCGGTTATATAGCAGATAATAGAACTATCAAGCTTTTCTTGTAGTTCACCTATTAAGATTAATCTTTTATTTTGCTTACTCATATAATCACCTGCCTTATCTTTATTATGCCCGCATTTCTAATAATTTATTTCCCTGGACCTTGCCAGAAACCTGTTTCCATGCAGTACGGCCTGCTCCATTAGCAGCTGAGGAGATACGAAACGTTTATAGTTATTTAGGTTATTTGTTTATTTTTTTTTGTTTTAAATGATATAATAATAAAGTATGAGGATTTGTTGTTAACAGAATAAAAAAATGTCAGTTAAAAGAAAGACAGGAGGAGTGTGGGGAAAAAGGGTAGAAAATATATGGCAGGGCAACAAATAGAGGTAACAACAGGTTATATTGGTCATGGTAAGTAAATATTTGTTATGGAAAGGAGATTATTATG
>CAYYWR010000080.1:2319-6859 GCA_964474145.1 uncultured Syntrophomonadaceae bacterium | reverse complement strand
GGCTAAAAGGTCCTCCAGCAGTTTTAATTCCTTTTCCAGGGCTTCCAGGTAGGGCAGTGCTTCTGCAGTTTGTTTATTCAACAAGTTCATCTCCAGCTCTTTGGCTATATTAAAGGCTTTATTCATACCCAGATTGCCTATTTCGCCCTTGAGGCCGTGGGCAACTTTGGCTGCATTTTCTGTGTCTTGTTCAGTCAAGTGCTTCCGGATATGCTTAATTTCTTCGGAAGCGTCTTCCAGCAACATCTTTACCAGCTCTGACAACAAGGCCTTATCGCCGCCAAATTTTTTCAGCATTTGGTCAACTTCATCTGCCATAGAATCAATGTCTTCCTGGGAATATTCTAACATAGCATTTTCAATTATTCCTTCTTTTGAGCCACCATCTTCTGAAGAATCTTCTTCCAGGAAGGCTTCTTCGGGGATGTCTGGGATGGCTTCCTCTGGGCCACTTGCTTCTGAAACGCCCTCTTCTGGAGCACTACTGACTCCAGCCACCTTTTCTTTGGCGTTTTTTTCCACTGCCTGGTATAGTTTTTCCCGATTTACAGGTTTGCTGACGTAGTCATCCATGCCTTCTTCTAAATACTTTTCATGGTCGCCCTCCATGGCATGGGCGGTCATAGCTATTACAGGAGTATGGCCACCAGTTTCTCTTTCTCTGCGCCGGATATGTGCAGTAGCTTCTACGCCGTCCATCTCCGGCATTTGAATATCCATTAAAACAACGTCGAAGGAACGGGCTTCCCAGCGCTCCAGAGCTTCCCGCCCGTTGCAGGCCTCGGTAACGTTCCAGCCTTTCTTTTCCAGTAAAGTAGTAGCAAGCTTCCTGTTCATGGGCTTGTCTTCCACCAGCAAGATTTCCAGCCCTGTTTCTTTTTCCGTTAACGGATGATCTGCCGGCCCGATCTCTGGAGACTTTTCTGGAGATTTTTCCGGGGGCATTCCTGGGAGCTTCTCTGGGGTCTCCTCTGAAGACTTTCCTGGAGTCTCCTCTGGGGATTCTTCCGGGAACTTTACAGTTGTTTCTCCTGACTGGGGGGTTTTTTGCGGTTTTTCCCTGTACAGATATTTTTGGATGCAGCTGAACAGCTGGGAGGGCTTGACGGGTTTTACCAGATAGGCGGAAAGGCCCAGTTTTTCCTGTTGGGCAGCATTAACCGGTATGTCCACCGATGAGAGCATGATCATGGTCGTCCCTTGCAGCAATTTATCCTGGTTTATCTCTTCTGCCACCTGGAGACCGTCCATGTAGGGCATCTGCTGGTCCAGGAGCACCAGGCCAAAGGGTTCGTCTTTTGCTGCTTGCTGCCGCATTATTTCTATTCCCTCCCGGCCGTCGGGGACAGTTTGCACAGACAAAACCTGGTTTTGCAGCATCTTTTTGAGGATGAGCCGGTTGGAATTATTATCGTCGATAACCAGGACTTGCAGGTCAGATAAATCATGCTGTAGCCTGGACACTTCTGCTACTGCAGCTCCTGAATCATGCGCCACTGGTAAAGTCAAGCTGAAGGCAAATGTACTACCCTGGCCCGGCTCACTTTCAACCCATATGCTGCCGCCCATGAGTTCCACCAGCTTTTTGGAGATGGCCAGGCCCAGGCCTGTGCCTTCGTGCCTGCGGGTGCTGGAACTGTCCACCTGACTGAAACTTTCAAAGAGAAGTTCCTGCTTCTCCCGGGAAATACCTGGCCCCGTGTCTTTGACGGAAAAAATCAACTCCTGGAAGGAAGAGTTTCCCTTTTGCTGCGGAAAGCCGCTTTCCTCCCTAACCTCCCTAACTTTCCTATCTTCGCTAACTTCGTTACCTGTTGGCCGTGTTTCGCCGGAGCCTTCTTCCTGCCCTTTGGTGATGGAAAAGACTACTTCCCCTTCATCTGTGAATTTCAGGGCATTCCCCAGCAGGTTGACCATAATCTGTCTGAGGCGTGTCGAGTCACCCCGCAGGGCTCTGGGTACATCAGGCTGAATATATAAAATCAACTCCAAACCTTTTTGGTGAGCCTGCAGGGCAAAGGAGGTTACCATATTCTCCGCCACCCTGTATAAATCAAAGTCCTCTACCTCCAGTTCCAGGCGTCCCGCTTCAATCTTGGAAAAGTCCAAAATATCGTTAATAATGGTGAGCAGGGAGGAAGAGGATTCCCTGATCATCCCCACGTATTCTTTTTGCTCTTTGTCCAATCCTGATTCATATACTATGTCTGTCATACCCATGATCACGTTCATGGGAGTACGAATCTCATGGCTCATATTCGCCAAAAACTCGCTCTTGGCTTTGTTGGCCTCTTCGGCTTTTTCTTTGGCTTCCTCAAGACTCTGATTGGTTTTAAGCAGCTCTTCTTCCCCCTGCTTCCTCTCTACCATAGTCCATAAAGCATCCATCAACAATGTCAACTGAAAAACATCATTATCACTATAATCAGACTCTTTGTTGGCCACTCCCAGCACGGCTACAATTTTTTCCCCACTGAAAACAGGTATGGTCAAGTACTTGAAGAGATTGGCATGGCCTTCCGGAATACCTTTTTTCAGGGGATGGGATGATTGATAGTCATTTACAATTACTGGCTTTTTCTGGCGTACTGCCTCACCCCATAAGCCGGTTTTATGTAGTTTATAGGTGGTTTCAGGATCTACAATTGAGCAGTCATTCATAGCCCCTTTGGACCAGTTATTCAGGATAAACTCCTGTTTTTCCTCATGGTAATGGTAAATATAACCTATTTTGCTGCCGGTGATACTGATGGCCTCCTCCAGGGAAAATTCCAAAATTGACTGGACAGAATCACCTTTGCACTGAAATATTCTATTAATACTCTCCAGGCGGGCCTGGTTAAGCCTTGCTTCTTTTTCGGCTTGCCTGGTGGAAGATATTTCTTTTTGCAATGATTCATTTGCTGCAGCTGCTTTATTAAACAGTAACTGAAAGGGATTCTCAAGGGATTTCTTAACAAGGGCCAGGTAAATCAGGCTTACAGAGAAAAATTTTAAAACATGCCCCAGAAAATTAAAAAAACCATACAAATCCGTATAAAGGGTAAAGCTCATTTCCGACAGGATGGTTATTCCTCCGGCCAGCATCAAAAGCTTCAGAATACTACGGTCCAGATAAGATCTTTTCCTCCACAAAATAATTATGGCCAGCAGAATTATCGCTGATATGACAAATTCACTGATAATTTTGAAAGGAGTTAATCCTTCGCCTTCTATAAAGCAGTCGGGGAAATAGCCAGTAAAAATTGCGGCAATCAGGATTAGCCCTGCGGCAAGGAACAGGCTCAGCAGCTTCCAGTCGTCCATTATTTTTTTCTTCTCCAGAAACAATGCCCCGCCAAGGAAAGTAACTCCCTGAATATAGCGGGCAGCTATCCAGAATTGTATGGAAAGATTTGAGTCATACTGGGGGAAAACTCCCATTCCCTGGTAAGAGAGGGTGTGAAGCAGGTCTATGGCCCCCATAACCAGAAACCCGACGGCCAACACTATCATCAGGTTGTTGGGGGTTATTTTGCGGGTATTCCAGCCGATAATAAAGACTGTGAAGGCAGTAAGAATGGCCATTAATTCTACCAGTGAATGATAAAGCGTGTAATTTATAAAGCTAAGGTAGTATAGTAAAGCAGTTACAAGTAAAATCAAAAGAATAATCAGAAAATAGTACCCGGGCTTTTTTTGAAGATTACCTTTATCCTTTAACTGGTTATCTATTGGGGAAACTATTTCCTCATCTTGCAAAAAACTGTTACTTTCTCCAAGCATGACAGCCAGCTCCTTATCTTTCAATGAATTACCTTTTTATTTTAGCATAGTCATGTTTTATTGTATAGTTCAGAAATCATAGAAATAGAGGAGTTACCATTGCTGGAGATAAGCTGGAGATAAAAACAAAAAATGCTGTTCTCTCTAACTTCTTTGTTTATGCAAACCTATATGTTTTCCTTCAGGTTACCATATACGCTATCTATTTCTTTAACTATCATGGTAGGTTCTTTCCCGTTTTCAAATTCCACAAAGCTTTTAAAGGAAATCAAGTCTCTTCTTTTTAAGGTAGTTTCTACAACATACCTTTTCCTCCCACTGAAACCGAAGGCAACTACCGTATTAACAGAATATCCTGCACTTCTCAGTTGGTCAGCAATGGAAGACATCTTGTTTTTGTTATTAAGGTAAATACTGGTTTCCAGAAGGCCCAGGGCTGCCTGGTTTTCTACTATACCCCCTAGAAAAACTCCGATACTTTTTCCCAGGGCAAAGGCAAAGACATAATAAAGACCTTGTTCTGTAGCAACTACTTTGGAAATAACTATAGCAAAAATAATTGCATCGACAAAAACAATAAAATATACCGGTTGTAAAAACTTCTTTGATACGAATATAGTCTTTAAAGTACTCAAGCAGTTGGCAACTGCCATAATGATTATAATGATTAAGATTTCTAAAATCATGATTACACTTCCTTTCATTAATATATTGCAAAATAAAAATAACAAACACTCTGATTTTCTCCAGGATTTTCTCCAGGATTTTCTCCAGG
>CAYYWR010000080.1:0-2219 GCA_964474145.1 uncultured Syntrophomonadaceae bacterium | reverse complement strand
ATAAAATAATAAAGGAGAATCCCTCCATTTCACTTATATGGAGGGATTCTCCTTTAGAAAACAGCCCAACCCGTTCACCAGGGTTGCTAAAAAACTCTATTCACTTAAAAATCAATACCTTAACTGCTGCGACAAGGATGTCGATAGCAGTGTCGGAAACTTTTATCTTGTGTCTTACTTGTATCTTATCTTGTGTTATCCATTATAGTATATGGAACAAATATTTACAATGGAAACTTCGCTCACGGTTTTAGAGATTACAGCGCATTAGTATTATCTTCTACATTAATGAACATATTCCTTTTTTTAAATATATTTTAATGATTTAATCTTAACTGCGGCGGGCAATTTTCCCCCGCTGGGTACGGTCAAGGATTTTTTTTCGCATGCGGATAGAGTCAGGAGTCACTTCTATTAGTTCGTCCTCCTGGATATACTCCATGGCCTGTTCCAGGCTGTAAATTACAGGTGGGGTCAGGCGAATACCTTCATCGGCAGCACCCGCCCGCACATTGGTAAGATGCTTTTTCTTGCACACATTTATGTCCAGATCCATTTCCCGGGAGTTTTCTCCTACAACCATCCCGGCATAAACCTGGTCCCCGGGATTAATATAGAGCACTCCCCGGTCCTCCGAATGGTATATTCCGTAAGAAGTGGCCTTTCCCCCTTCCGAAGCCACCAGAACTCCGGATTTCCTCCCGGGAATCTGCCCCTTCCAGGTACCATATTTTTCAAACAAATGATGCATGATGCCTTCTCCCCTGGTTTCCTTCAGCAGCTCCGATCTAAAACCTATCAGGCCTCTGGCCGGAATAATGAATTCCAACCTGACACTTTTTTCCCCTGATGTCTGCAAACTAATCATCTCACCACGCCGTTTTCCCAGGTTCTCTATAATTCCGCCGGAGTAGTCCTCAGGCAAAATTATAAAGAGCCGCTCGTAAGGTTCACACAGCTCCCCTTCCACTTCTTTTAAAATGGGCCTGGGCCGGGATATCTGCAGCTCATATCCTTCCCGCCGCATGTTTTCCACTAGAATGCCCAGGTGCATGTCACCTCGACCGGATACCTGGAAGGTGTCGGGAGAGTCAGTTTCCTCTACCTTCAAGCTGACGTTACTTTCCATTTCTTTGTAAAGACGGCTGCGCAGCTGCTGGGAGGTAACATATTTACCTTCTTTCCCGGCAAAAGGACTGTCATTGGTCATAAAATCCATACTTACCGTGGGTTCGTCTATGGAAATTGTGGGTAAAGGAGAAGGGTTGTAGAAATCACTCAGTGTTTCCCCTATGTTAACACCGGTTATTCCCGCTACGGCTACAATATCTCCGGCAAAGGCTTGTTCTACCACCCGCCGCTCCAATCCATGGTGAGTCCAGAGCTTGCTAATTTTATGAGTTTCAACCTGGCCATCCCTCTTGCAAAGGGCAACCTTTTCCCCTAAATGCAAACAACCCTGATGTATTCTCCCTATACCTATTCGCCCCACATAATCATTGTAATCCAAGGTATTAATTTGCAGCTGTAACAAACCTTCAGGATCCCCTCTGGGAGCAGGCACCTCCTGAATAATAATATCAAACAAGGGCTGCAAATTGTGGCCGGGCTGATTGTAATTTAAAGTAGCGGTTCTTTGAAGAGATGAAGTATATACTACCGGAAAGTCCAGCTGCCAATCGGCGGCTCCCAGTTCTACAAACAGGTCGAATATTTCGTTTAAAACTTCATCTGGCCGTACAGCTGGCCGGTCTATCTTGTTGATAGCTACAATAACTCTAAGACCTACCTCCAGGGCCTTACGCAAAACAAACTTTGTCTGGGCCATGGGGCCATCAAAGGCATCCACCAGAAGCAGCGCCCCATCTACCATACGCAAAACCCGCTCCACTTCCCCGCCAAAATCGGCATGCCCCGGTGTATCCACTATATTAATTTTGATGTCATCATAATAGACCGCGGTATTCTTGGAAAGAATTGTAATGCCCCTTTCCCGCTCCAGGTCGTTGGAGTCCATTACCCGCTCTGCCACTTTCTGGTTCTTCCTGAAAATGCCCGACTGGTGTAAAAGTCCATCCACCAGGGTAGTTTTGCCATGATCCACGTGGGCAATAATGGCTATGTTTCTTATGTTTTTTTGTTCACTGATTTCCAAATTACTTCCTCCATCCATTTATTGGTCAAATTGGGTTCCACACCCTTGCTTTTAGGATTCATTT
>CAYYWR010000079.1:0-6860 GCA_964474145.1 uncultured Syntrophomonadaceae bacterium | reverse complement strand
CATGTAGAACATGTAGAACATATAGAGGGGAGACCACTTAAGGAAGGAACATTTAGAAGACAACCCGGGCAGCTTGGAATGCCGGGCCATTTAACAATAGAAAAGCATCATCACTTTACACGTTCACTGCAGCAGAAGCATCTACCGGAAAGAAGCTACCTGACGAGGCGTTTACCGGGGGCTGCTATTTACAATCCCATCATAGAAGTATTAAAAAGCTACTACCAGCAGCAGCTACCAGCTGAACAACAGCTTTTTGTGAAGGAACTCATACAAAAACTACAGATTAAACAACAGGTACAGCCCGGGCAGGAGCAATTAGTAGAAAACCTCATCAAGCAGCAGCTACAACATGAGCAACAACTGCAGCCCGGTCAGGAGCAGCTAGTAGAAAACATTAAACAACAGTTACAACTTGAGCAGCAGATACAGCCAGGACAGCGGGAATTTATAGAGCATTTAGTAGAACAGCAAATTCAGCTTGAGAAGCATCTAAGCCCTGAGCAAAAGCACTTACTGCAGCAGCAATTAACTGAACAGCTATTAACTGAGAAGGTTCTGCAACCAGGAAAACAGTTGCGCCCTGAACAGAAGGAAGTTATCCATCATCTAATAGAACAGCAGCTTTTGCCCGGTATGCAGGAGGGGTTATTTGAAAGGCAACTACCAACAAATCTGTGGCAAGAGTTGACTCGAATAAGAAAGTTGGGGCAACCAGGAGCTTCTGGTTTTCAGGTATTAAGCAGCTTAAGAAAAGATTTTTTGCAAAGCAAAGAACCGGAGAAATTTTTCCGTGAAATAAAAGCAAGGCACCATTTTTCTCTGGGATTCGTGGAATTTTCTGAAATTCCGGGGACTCAGCATGTTTTTTGGCGACAAATACAGCCGGCTATCCAGCAAAAAGCTGTAAAAACTCTGCAGGCACTTTACTTCTTGCAATCAGGGAAGCTAGCAGAAAATATTGGTGCAGGCGTTCCCGGCCAAAGGTTTAGCTATCTGGATGGTCAGGAGCTTCCAGGAGAGGGCACAGTGGTACAGGTGGAAAGGCTCCTGAAGCAGCTTGATTCGCGTAAATTTGCCCGGCTAATCCAAAGGCTGCAGATAGATAAAGGTTTGCAGAATATTGACTGGATAACGGGGGAAAGGGATTTTGAGGAACCCGGCCTTGTTGCTAAAGCGCTGCCCCACTATGGGAAACAAATATATATGTTCAGGAAGAAGATGATTGGAGCAACTTATACTGGAAAATCAGGGGAGGTAACTGCTGAGGAGAAATATCTGGGGGCAACCCCGGCAGAACTATATTCCACACCAGGTTTAGTCCACCGCATTGCCGGTGAACCCGGGGAAGACTTTAGGGGGGAAACTTTAGAGGAAGAAAAAATTCCTTCTATAGAACAGTATATAGAACAAGTAGAAGATATAGAAGGCTTAGAAGAAGAAACCGTGTATGTCCCTGATGGGACAATAATGAGCAGGGATGAAGAAGCTCAGAAACAAAAGTTGTTAGAAGATATAGATCTTGAGTCAATTATCTCTATAAACTCTTTGGCAGAAAGAATTTATGAGAGAATAGAAAAAAGACTGGTGAGTGAGCAGAGGAGAAGAGGATTATAAATGGTCTATAAAGATGAGCCTGTAAAGGCTAAAATCAAAATACTCACCCAACAGGAATACAGTCAGGGTGCGGGCCAGATAAGTATGGAGGGTACAGTATATACCGTGCAGTTAAACCCCAGCAGTATAAACATAACTGATGGGGTACATTACGACAAGAAAAGCACGGTTTTTAAAGAATTAGAGGGGAGAAGAGCACCCCTGAGTCAGTATACTACACATAATGCCAGGGAGCTAAGTGTTCAGCTGCTTTTTGACACTTATACCAGCGAATTAAGCGAAACGGAAAAAAAAGATGTAAAAAAAGAGTATATTGACGAATTTTTAAAGTTAATTGCCAATAAAGAGGGCAAGCCTCCTTTAGTATTTTTTTCCTGGGGTTCCATTCAATTTAAGGGCGTAGTAACCAAGATGAATTACACCTATACCATGTTTACAAGGGAGGGAAAGCCTGTTAGGGCAAGTATGAATCTTACTTTAACGGAATATTTTTTTGAATAAGCAGGGGGAAGGATATGGCCAAGCACTCATTTGACGAATTATATAAAAGCTATAATGGTTTTATTGTGCCAACCTACAGTATTGTTGTTAACAATAGTGACAAAATAACCCATAACGATACGCCTGCGGTTGAAGGTATTGAAGTGGAATTAACGGCGGGATATGAAGCCAGTGCTTGCAAGCTAATGTTTTATCAGGGTGTTGAGCTGGACTCCCAGGGTAAAAACTACAAGGTAAGCCAGTTTATACAAGATAAGTTCAAGCTGGGCAATCAAATAGAAGTTTCTCTGGGCTACTTAAAGACATTGAAAACTGTATTCAAAGGTATTATTACAGGCATAGAACTGGACTATGAAGTAGAATTTGGTTTTAAAATTTGGGCGGAATGCATGGACGTAAAGAGATTAATGATGAACAATTATCATTCCTATCAGCCGCGGAAGGACTTGAAAAAATACAGCGATGCCGTTAAGGAGGTATTAAAAAAGTACGCCAAAAATATTGACAAGCAAAATGTTACCGATACTTCTGAAAGGACCCTGGCCCTGGAGCAACATAACCAGAGTGATTATGAGTTCCTGGTATATATAGCAAAAAGAATAAATTTTGCTTTTTACATTATAAACAATGATTTGTACTTTGAAGAGTTCGGTAAGGATACCAGTCCACTGCTGGAGCTCCACGTGGACAACCTGCACTCTTTTAAAAGGGAAATTACTCTGTCTGATCAAATAAACGAGGTTACGGTTAGGGCTAATGATGAAAGTGATCCCAGTAATGTTTTTGAATCTACAGCCAAAAGTTTTACAGCAATTGGCAAGGGAAAGAAAGGCAGCCAGGACATAACAAATATCATAAAGGAAAGTGCCAAAAAAACAATTATCGACCCTTCTGTTAGTTCCATCAATGAAGCCAAGAGCCGGGCTGAAGCGGAACTGGCCAGGCACGCTTACGGGTTTGGCCACGGCACATTTAAAACAGTAGGAATTCCGGAAATATTGCCGGGAAAAATGTTAACTATTAAGGGTTTTGGAGAAGGGTATGACAATGATTATTTTCTTAAAAAGGTTACTCACCTCTACAGCCATAACGGTTACTATACCAGGGGGGAACTGGGAGTGAACAAAGTATGAGCATTTTGGATGTGCTAAATTATGAGGAAAACAAGGGTGTTAAGGAGGAATTTTTCCCGGGGGTTACTGTGGGAGTTGTTACCGATATAGATGACCCTGAAAAGCTGGGCAGATTAAAGGTCAGGATTATTAACCGGGACTCTTCTGATTATGAAACAGGTTTTATCAGGGTAATGACTCCTATGACGGGCAAAGAGTGGGGAACTTTTTGTTTTCCAGAAGTTGGAGATGAGGTCCTGGTAGCTTTTAATCAGGGGGATATTAACAGGCCTTATGTGCTTGGATCCCTGTGGAACAAGAATTACAAGCCTCCCACCACTATAGAAAATCAAAAAAATGATATCCGGATGATAAAAACAAAAAGTGGGCATGAGATTGTCTTTGACGATACGTCAAAAAAGGAGAAAATTGACATAAAAACCCCTAAGGAGCTAACTGTTACCCTGGAGGATGAGAAAGAGAAAATAACTATAAAAGACAAGCAAGGTAAAAACATTATAACTATAGATTCTAAAAATGGGGAGATAAGTGTGATATCAGATAATAAGATAAGCCTTAAATCCGGCAATTCCAGCCTGATTTTAGACTCTAAGAAAAATAGTGTAAATCTAGAGAGTAATCAATCCTTGAATATATCTTCACAGCAAATTAGTATTAAGGCCAAGTCTACTCTGGAACTGCAGGCAGGGGGCTCACTGAACGTAAAAAGTAGTGGTCCTGCCGTTATAAAAGGGGCTACCGTAAAAATTAACTAGAGGTGAAGAACATGTTTGAAACCAGGGGATGGAAGTTTCCCGTAGAGATAGATTCCCAGACAGGAAAATTTAAAACGGTACAGGGGGATGAAGATATTGAGGACGCCATCAAAATAATCCTCACCACAAAAAAAGGTGAAAGGATTGGCAATCCCCAGTTTGGCAGCAATCTTTTTAACTACATATTTACCAGTGTTAATTATACAGAACTAAAAGAAATGGAGTATGAGATAATTCAGGCTCTGACCATGTGGGAACCCAGGATTAAAGAACTGGAGGTAGAGGCCCAAATGGATTCAGGTAATGTGGGCAGGGTAAGTATATCCATTAAGTATATGACAGATAAATCGATAACTCCAGATGAGTTTAACTTCAAGTTTGAAGTTAATGAGGGTGTCAATTTTTAGTGAGGGTGAAATAGATGAAATATCCACTGATTGATAGGAGAAATAAAGAGGATATAAAAGAACAAATAAAAAAAATGGCTTCTTTTTATATTCCCCAATGGAATCCTGGAGATGAGGGTGAAGATTTAGGAGAGGCCCTGGTGGACGTTTTCGCCCAAATGTTTGCAGGCACAATTGCCAGTGTGAACAGGCTACCTTACAAGAATTACGTGAATTTTTTAAATTTTATTGGTTTAAAATTATTAGCGGGATCTCCTGCAAGGGGATATGTTACGGTGAAGCTTAACCAGGGGGCAGAACCGGGGATTTACATAAAAAGAGGAACACAGATTTATGTGGACAGGGGAGCAGATATTGGCCAGGTGCTTTATGAAACAGAAAATGATATTTTTGCTGTAGATAATGAAGTTAACAGTGTTTATTGTGTAAACAGCCTGAAAAACTCCATTGTTAATCCGTACCATAAGGAAGCACAGCAGCCTTACAGCAGTATAAGATTGTTTGATTATACGTCCTATGATAATCTACAGCAGCATATTTTGTATATGAACAGCACAGATATTTTGAATATTAATCAAGGAGCCCGGGTGGAAATTCAGTTAAAGAACTGGTTGCGTCAAGGGCAAGAGATGGATATGGCTGCCCTGCTGGCTGATGAAAACCTTTTTGCCTGGTGTGTTTTGACCCCAAAAGGGTGGGTGGAAGTTGATAATGTAAACTACTTTAGCAACCGGGTTTCTTTACTCATAGATGGATCCGTACCCTTGCTTCCCTTTAACCAGCAGGAAGGCCGGTGGATAAAGTGTGAATTCAAGGGTCTTGAAGCTTTGCCGGAAATTCTGGTGGAAAATCTGGGCATTGCCGCCAGGGCTGAAAATATTCAACCGGATTATCTTTTGAATAATGACCTTCAGTTAAACAATAGCAATTACTTGCCTTTTGGTGAAAACTTTTCTGTATATGATGATTTTTGTATAGGCAGCGAAGAAGCTTTTACCAAAAAAGGTTCCATAATAAATATATCCTTTGATTTAAGCTTTGAAAGCTTTTTGCCCTACGTAATGTTTGAGGAAGAAGAAAAAGAATGGAATTTAATTATGTATGAAAGGCACTTCCAGGAGGTGGAGCCTAAAAAAATAACTATAGAAGAAATAGTCTGGGAGTACTGGAATGGCGACGGCTGGGCCAGGTTAATATTTGATGAAAGCTTAGAGACAGTTTTTAAGCCGGAGGATACAAAAAAAGAGGTTAAGAGAGTTAATATATCTTTTGTTTGCCCGGAAGACTTTGCCTCCAATTATGTAAATGCCTATGATAATTACTGGATACGGGCCAGGATTATGAAAGTTAATAACGCCTTTAAACCCAATACAGTTTATTTGAGTCCCTTAATTAAGGAGATAGCAATCTCCTACCACTACAGGTCGGAGGTGCGGGACCTGGACAATGTCATGCTGGAAAAAAATTTGACCATGACTCCCATGGAATTTTATGAAAAAAAAGAACAGATGATCTTTAGTGAACAGACTGACCCGGAAGTTGCAACGTATTTTTGCTTGGAAAACCCGGTTTTAGGAGGCCCCATTACCTTATACTTTTATCTTGTAAAGATGAAAGAAAAGTCGCTTCACCCAATAAAATGGCAGTACCTGGGCATAGAGCAGGGCAGAGAAAAATGGTTGGAGCTAAAGGTTTCAGATGAAACCAGGATGTTAAGCCAGAGCGGTTTGCTTACATTGATTGGTAAAAGCAACTTTGCAAAAGCCAGTTTTTTTGGACAGGAAGGTTACTGGCTCAGGGCTTTAAACAGTAACAATTCCTATGACGGGGTGCCTGCCAGGGAAATTCCTGAAATTGCTGGTATTTATTTTAATACCGTCAAGGTGCAGCAGCAGGAGACATTACCTGTAGAATATTTTACAATTGAGTCACATCAGCCGGATAAAATTTGTGACTTGATCGGGGAGAATCTGGTCTGGTTAGAGGTGTGGGTGGATGAGCAGGATAGGCTCACGGAACAGGAGCTAAATTTCTTACTGGAAGAAGGAGAGCATCCGGTGAAATTTACCAGGGATGATGCCGATAATAAAATAAAAACATGGGTGAAGTGGAAATCGGTGGAAGATTTACTGCTGGCTGGCCCTGAAGAACGATGTTTTATAGCCGACCCTTACAGCGGAAGGGTGACCTTTGGAAACGGGCAAAGGGGCAAAATTCCCCCAGGTGGAGAGGGGGATACCATAAAGATAATTTATAAAACAAGTAAAGGGGAGCATGGCAATTTGAGGCCTGGTGAAATCCAGGATTTTGCCGATGCTGTTCCATATGTTAATGAGATATATAATGCGGAGCCTATACTGGGTGGGTGCGGTAGAGAAGCTGTCAGGCAGGCCCTGGACAGGGGGCCTGACCTGATCAAGAATCAGAACTTAGCTGTTGCTGAGGAG
>CAYYWR010000078.1:0-6866 GCA_964474145.1 uncultured Syntrophomonadaceae bacterium | reverse complement strand
CATTAGTGAAATCATTGTTTTCTTGTTGTATATTTCATGTATAGTTAAAGTGTATGTATTATAAAGGAATAAACAGGTAGACTCAGGACATTATATGTATTGATGGTCTTAAAGGCAGGTGAGGCAGAAACCAAATGTTGAATTGTGAAAGGTCAAATAATCAAATATCAGGAATTGAGCTGATTGCTACGGCTACTTTTGGTTTGGAGGCGCTGGTAGCAAAGGAAGTCAGGGAGCTGGGTTACAGTGAAGTTGAGGTTGAAAACGGCAGAGTGACATTTCCTGCTGATGAAAAAGCCATCTGCAGGACTAACCTGTGGCTGCGCACAGCAGACCGGGTTCGCTTAAAGGTGGGCCAGTTCAGGGCAGTCACTTTTGAAGAGCTTTTTGAAAAGGTCAAAGCTCTTCCCTGGCCGGAGATAATTCCTGCCAATGCTACTTTCCCTGTAGAAGGGAAGTCTGTTAAGTCAGGGTTATTCAGCGTTCCTGACTGCCAGGCTATAACCAAAAAAGCAGTTGTAGAGAGCATGAAAAAAAAGTATAAGAAGCAGTGGTTTGAGGAAAAGGGTCCTATTTATAAAATTGAGGTTGCCCTGCTAAAGGATATAGCTACTTTGACCATAGATACCAGTGGCCCCGGACTGCACAAGAGGGGTTACCGGGAGCAGGCCAGCAGTTATGCTCCCCTGCGGGAAAACCTGGCGGCAGCCCTGGTGATACTTGCCCGCTGGTATCCCGATCTTTTGCTGGTAGATCCTTTTTGCGGGTCCGGCACCATACCCATAGAAGCGGCCCTCATAGGCCAGAACATAGCCCCGGGAATAAACCGGGAATTTGTTTCGGAAAGCTGGCCTAGCATACCGGAGAAAATGTGGCAGGAGGCCCGGCAGGAGGCCCGAGAGCAGGCTGATTACGCACAGCCCCTGGAAATTATAGGTACAGATATTGATAAAAAAATGTTAAAACTGGCCCGTAATAATGCTTCTAAAGCACAGGTAGATAAGGTTATCCACTTTCAGCAGCTGCCCCTGTCTGAGCTGAGCTCCAAGAAGAAATATGGTAAAATTATCTGTAACCCCCCTTATGGCGAACGCCTGGGTGAGCAGCAAAAAGTAGAGGAGCTTTACAGGGAAATGGGTAGAATTTTTAAAAAGCTGGATACCTGGTCTTTTTATATCCTGACCTCCCATCCCCAGTTTGAAAAACTATTTGGCAGCAAAGCCACCAAAAAAAGAAAGCTATATAACGGAAATATTAAGGTAGATTTCTACCAGTATTTTGGCCCCAAACCTTCCAGGAGGAAAAAAACCGCCAGCACTGTATCATAACAGGAATAATTTCGCATATTTTATAGTATTGGGCGATACTATTTCAAGGAAGGATTCAAAAAAGTCTTCAAGGATGTTTCAAGGAAGGTGAGGGAAGCATATGAGGGGGAAATTTCGGGTGAATGCTTTTGTTATCTGGTTATTTTTGGGGGCGACGGCGCTGATGGTTTTAGGGGCCGTGCTTATAGGGGTCATGTCAGAGGTATCCCCCCGGCCGGAAACGCTTCATTACTTTAGCATGGAATTTCTCCAGAAAGCAGCCCGGTATGAACAGGCAAGTCTTTTTCTATACCTGACCAGACAGATGGTAGTTTTGCTGTTTTTTACAGCAGCAGCAACCTGGGCAACGCATTATTTCCAGGGATTACCCCGGGTACCGCCGGGAGTTGCGGCAGTTTATATTGCTATTTTCCTTATCTGCCTTTACCTTTTGACCCTGCCTCTGGACTTTTACCGGGGGTTTATAGTTGAGCATGATTTTGGCTTATCTTCCCAGGGTGCAGGGTCATGGTTTATAGATTATGTGAAGTCGGGATTAATTTCTTTGTTAATAACAACTGCAGGCCTTACCGGCCTGTACTATTTAATGCTTAACTGGCCCCACCGCTGGTGGATACTGGCGGGTGCAGGTTTTTCTATATTTATTCTTCTCAGCAGCTACCTTTTCCCAGTAGTTATTGATCCCCTTTTTCACAATTTTACTCCTCTGGAGGAGGAGGCTATGCATACGGGAATACTGTCTCTGGCCGAAAGTGCAGGGATAGAGGTGGAACAGGTGCTGGTAGCCGATGCCAGCCAGCGCACTCAGAAAGCCAATGCTTACTTTACTGGCATGGGTGGTACCCGGAGGATTGTAATATATGACAACCTCCTGGAAAAATTCAGTTCCCGGGAGGTGCTGGTGGTTATAGCTCATGAAATGGGGCACTGGAAGCATGCCCACATAGCCAAAGGGATAGCTTTGGCTATCATAACCACCTTTATTTCCATGTTTCTATTCCACAAGATTATAAAAATCATGGGCACAGGGCTTAATCTTCACCTGGTTGCCATTTTCGTCCTGTTTTTTGCACTTCTTTCCCTGGTTTTTATGCCGGCACAAAATGCTGTCAGCAGGGAGTTTGAGCGGCAGGCTGACCGGAAGGCCATAATTTTAACAGAGGATAAAGAGGCCTTTATATCCGTGAAGCAGAACCTGGCAAAAACTAATCTGGGCACGGTGCAGCCCCACCCGTTTGTGCGGGCTGTTATGTATTCCCATCCGCCCATTATAGAAAGAATTGGCGCTGCCCGGGGGGCAGAAAATATAGGAACAGGCGAATAATGTGCTGTTAAGGTAAGGCTGTTACAGTTGCCGCAGAAGGACAACCCTGGGAAGGACAACCCTGACCATGTTAATGAGGGTGATGATATTTGTATAAGAATGTATTTGTTTACGGAACTCTAATGCAGGGGAACAGCAACCATAGTATTCTGGAAAAAGGCCGCTTTTTAGGCCGGGGAATGCTTCAGGGTGTAGCCCTTTATGCTGTAACCCCTTACTACCCTGGAGCAGTCCGGGAAAGGGGCAAAGCAGTGCGGGGGGAGGTCTATGAGGTTGATATGGAAACCCTGAAGGTTCTTGACTGGATAGAGGACAACGGAAACCTGTACCGGCGGGAGATGTTCCACGTTTACCTGGATTACTCCGGGGAAAGATTGGAAACGTGGGTGTATTTATGGTTGCAGGAAGTCAACTCCAACTCCTTTATTCCCCTGGAGGAACAGCCGTGGCGAGGGTAAGAAGTAACTAAATAATAACTTATTATTATTGACGTATTTACTTTGCAAATGTATAATATTGCTGAAGTTAAATTATAATAATCGTAATTAAGTAATCTGGGGGCGGTATTTTGTTTGTAGGAAGATCTGATGAATTGGACACCCTTGAGAGACTGTACTCAATAGATAAATTTCAGCTTGTTGTTATACATGGACGAAGGCGTGTTGGGAAAACAACTTTGATCAAAGAGTTTATAAAGGATAAGCCTGCTATTTTTTTTGTGGCAAATGAAGCGAATGATTATATTAACATTGAAATGTTTTCTAAAAAAGTGTATGAATATTTTAATATGCCTTCTTCTATTGGTAGCTTTGGTGATTGGAATAATGCTTTTGATTTCATTTTTGAAAAAGCTAAAGAAAGTCGTATCATTCTTGTCATTGATGAGTTTCCATATGCAGCTGCAGAAAATAAAAGTTTAAAATCCATACTCCAAAATACTATTGATCACAAGCTGCAAAACACCAATCTCTTTATGATTCTATGTGGTAGTCAGGTAAGCTTTATGGAAAATGAGGTGCTTGGACATAAAAGTCCATTGTTTGGAAGGAGAACAGCCCAGCTTAAGATTGAAGGTTTTGATTACTATGATGCCGCCAAAATGATTAAAAGCTATAGTAATGAAGATAAAATAAAGCTTTTCAGTTGCATAGGGGGTACCCCTCATTACTTATCATTAATTAATCCTTCCCTTGGGTTTGATAGTAATATTAAGGAATTGTTTTTTGATGTTTCCGGGTATCTCTATGATGAACCCATGATGTTACTCAGGCAGGAGTTAAGAGAGCCTGCCATGTATAATTCAATTATATCTGCTATTGCTGCGGGAGCCAGCAGGCTAAATGAAATTGCTACAAAAATAGGTGAAAGCACCTCAAAAACAATTAAGTATATCGACACCCTGCGCAATCTAAACATTTTAAATAAGTCATTTCCCTTTGGAGAAAACCCGGCAAATAGCAGAAAAGGCATCTACAAGGTATCTGATAACTGCTTTAATTTCTGGTATCGCTACGTGTTTCCAAACAAGCAGGGAATTGAGCAGGGAGTTGGCCAGGCAGTTGCTGAAAAAGAAGTATTCCCGAGCTTATCAACATATATAGGCAAACCGCCCTTTGAAAACATTTGCTTGCAGTACGTGATGAGACAGAATAAGCAGTATGCTTTGCCTTTTGTAGCTACCAGTTTTGGTAATTGGTGGGGGAATGACAGGCAAAAGAAGAAACAGGCAGATGTAGATGTAATTGCTGCTAACAAAGCAGAAAAGAAGATATTGCTTGGTGAGTGTAAATGGAAAAGCTCCTTTGACGATGTGGCAGAAATAGAAGCATTAATTAATAAAGAATACTTATTCCCGGGTTTTGCAGAATACCATTATATGTTTTTTTCAAAAAAAGAATACTCCAAAGCTGCCTGTAAGATGAGTAATAAGCATAAAAACCTGGACCTTATTAATATGGATATGCTTTATGCGTAAAGAACCATCCCCATGTTCCCCAACTTTTTTTAGATTCGGCAGGAATTGATTGCCGGGCAGCGAATTAAGTAGTAATGCCAATACAGGAAATCTTGTAGATAATATGTCAATAATATGTCAAAGTTTATATTATAATTTGTGGAGGCAATAACTGCCCGGTTTAAGATGGAGGTTTTGCCAGGGATGAACTAGAAGCGAACCGGCCATATTTAGTTAAGGCCGGTTTTTTTAACATTAAATTATGACTTTTGAGCAGTGCCTGGTGAAACTCCAGGACAATTAGAGGAGGGGGAGAGCTTTGCGACAAACAATAGGAATAGGGTTCAGCCAGGATAACGACTCACTGCGGGCGGTGGAATTTGCCCTGGAGCAGGCGGTAGAAAGCAGCGGGGAACCTGTCTTTACATTTCTTTTTTGCACAGATCAGTACGACGCCAGTGGAGTATATCAGGCGTTTAAAAACAATATTCCCCGCTCAAAGATGCTGGGGGCAACAGTACCGGGAATCATCATAGATGGCAATGTCTACAGGGAGGGGGTAGGTGCCCTCACCCTTTCTACCTCTGGCATAGAGGCTGCTACCCATCTGCAGGAAGGTATTGGCGGTGACTCTTTTGGAAGCGGACAAGAAGCGGCTTTGGAAATAAAGAAAGAGGGCATAAATGAAGGGACCATCTTCCTTCTGCCGGATGGTTTTGCCGCGAATATTTCAGGACTTCTCAGGGGTTTTTATGGTCTTTCAGGGAACAGTTATACTTATGCAGGCGGGGGTGCCGGTGACAATTTGAAGTTCTATAAAGCATATCAGTTTACTGAGGATGGTTTTGCTGACAACGCCCTGGCTGTTGCCCTCATCAAGGGTCTCCAATTCCGGATAGAGTCGGGCCATGGCTGGAAACCCATGGGTGAACCCATGATGGTTACCAGGGCGAAAGGTAAAAGGCTTTACGAACTGGACGGCATACCTGCTTTTCGGAAGTACTCCCAGATCCTGGGTGGAATAAATAAGGAGGATTTTGGCTATTACGGTATGCAGCACCCTCTGGGGATACCTTCTCGTAAGGGAGAGATACTGATCCGTGACCCCCTCTATGTGGACGAAGATGACAGCATTGTGCTGGTAAGTGAAATGCCCTCAAATACCATGGCTACGTTAATGAAGGGGGAAAAATCCAGCATTATCTCTACTGCGGGAGAGGTAGCGAGACGGGCATCTACGGGAAAGAGTGCAGGTGTTGCCCTTCTCTTTGACTGTGTTTCCAGGTATCTGCTGATGGAATCCTCCTTTATACAGGAGCTGGAAGCAATAAGGGGTCACCTGAGCCCGAAAACGCCCCTTTTCGGGATACTTTCCTTTGGAGAAGTTGTCAACAGGACTGGATCACCTCTCTTTGATAACAAGTCTCTGGTGCTGGCTGTAGGAGGTGACTGAACATGGTTTTTGATATTTCTGAACTGGTTATTTTGTATGAGGTGTCCTCCCTTTCCCTTCCCAGGCGTAAGGAAGCCCTTGTAGAGGAGATCATTGAGAAGGCCAACAGGTTGCTGGGGGTTCAAAAACTGGCCCTTGAGGAGAACCCGGGTGATTCTGAGAATACAATTCACTGGGGGTTCACCGGCGGCATAGAAGAGGCAAGAAAGGCCATGAGGGAAGAAAAGGAGAATTCATTCACTTACTCCATGGAGAGCAGGTTGACAGGGAGGATATACCTGGAGCAGGAGGCTCCCCTTTCGCCTGAAGATATAAAGCTATATACTGTTTTTACCCGGAAGATTGAGGAGACCCTGGGCTATTTTAATGCCAGGGAAGCTCTATGTGAAAGTGAAAAGAAACACCGCCGCCTCTTTGAAACCATGGTCCAGGGAGTTATTTACCAAAAAGCAGATGGCAAAATTATTTCGGCCAACCCGGCGGCAGAAAGGATTCTGGGCCTTTCTTTTCAGGAGTTGCAGGGAAAGACTTTCATGGACCTGCCCTGGAAGATGGTCAAAGAGGACGGCACGCATGCTCCCAAAACGGAGCATCCTGCCATGGTTGCCCTGCGAACAGGAAAAAAGGTTGGCCCGGTAACAAGAGGGGTCTTTCATCCAGGCAAAAATGCCTGTATCTGGCTGAATATCACGGCAATACCCCTGTTTCATCCAGGGGAGACGGAGCCTTATCAGGCATATGCAACCTATGAAGATATCACCCAGCAAAAGCAGGCGGAGGAGGCTCTTAAACACCGCTATGAGCTTG
>CAYYWR010000077.1:1556-6904 GCA_964474145.1 uncultured Syntrophomonadaceae bacterium | reverse complement strand
TGGAAAAACTATTGGGCAAAAAATTTCCCAGGGTGATCCTGTTAAATATTGGGACAGAGCAGGCTAAGGGAAATGAAGTTACCAAAAAAGCTTATCCTTTACTGAATGATTCCAGTTTAAATTTCACAGGAAATGTTGAAGCCAGGGATATTATGAATGGTGCTACAGATGTAGTAATCTGTGATGGTTTTGTAGGCAATATTGTTTTAAAGTCTTTAGAAGGAGTCGCAGGAGGTATTTTTAGTTCCCTTAAAAGGGAGGTTAATAAAAAAATTGTGTCTAGAATTGGTGCTGTTTTGCTATTGCCAGTTCTGGAAAGCTTAAAAGTAAAAATGGACTATACGGAATACGGGGGAGCTCCCCTTTTAGGGGTAAGGGGTATTTGTATTAAAAGTCATGGTTCTTCAGATGCAAAGACCTTTAAGAACTCTATAACTAATCAAGCTTACCCATTTTCAAAAGAAAAAGTTAATGAAAAAATAATAGAAGAAATCAATAAATAGTCTCTATCTCAAAAGAGGTGTTATGATTGCAAGAACATGTTTCTACTACACATGAAGAGATTTCAGCAGGAATTATTGGCACAGGTTCTTTTCTTCCTGACCGGGTTTTAACTAACTTTCATCTTGAGGAAATGGTAGATACCAGCCATGACTGGATAATTCACAGGACAGGGATAGCCCAGAGAAGAATAGCGGACAAAAATACGGCTGCCTCAGACTTAGCCATTCCTGCGGCGGAAAAAGCAATGAGGTCAGCGGGAATAACTGCTGATCAGGTAGACTTAATAATAGTAGCCACTGTTACTCCAGATATGTTTTTTCCCGCAACGGCATGCGTTGTACAAAATAAAATAGGAGCTGTAAATTCTGCAGCCTTTGATATTTCTGCGGCCTGTTCTGGATTTGTTTATGGTATAACAGTTGCTGACCAGTTTATTAAATCCAGGGCCTGTAAGTATGTTTTAGTTATAGGAGTAGAAGTTTTATCCAGGATTCTGGATTGGTCAGACAGAAACACTTGTGTGCTTTTTGGGGATGGTGCGGGAGCAGCCGTTTTGGGACCGGTGAAGAAGCAAAAAGGAATACTACACTCAAGGCTTAGGTCTGATGGTTCCGGGGGAGAGCTTTTAATGCTTCCGGGAGGAGGTTCAAGAATTCCAGCCAGCAATTATTCTGTAGAGAATAAACTCCATTACTTGAGAATGTCCGGAAATGAAATTTTTAAGTTTGCCATAAAAATAATTGAAGAGGCAACTTTAGAAGCCCTTGAACATTGTAATTTAAAGGTTGATGATATTGACTTGTTAATTCCCCACCAGGCTAATTCACGTATAATTAACTCAGCAGCTAAAAGATTAAAATTGCCTGTGGATAAAGTCTGGATGAATATTAATAAATATGGAAACATGTCTGCAGCGTCTATTCCGGTGGCACTAGATGAAGCTTTAACTGAGGAAAGGATAAAAGAAGATAGCCTTGTTTTATTAGTTGGTTTCGGAGGCGGGTTAACCTGGGGTGTTAATGTAATACAGTGGTAATAATACAAGCTTACTTAAAGGAGGAAAACATGCTCAAAAATAATCTATGTGATTTGCTGAACATACAATATCCTATTCTTCAAGGCGGGATGGCCTGGGTAGCTACTGGTGAATTAGCTGCAGCCGTATCTAATGCAGGTGGCTTGGGAATTATAGGTGCTGGCCATGCCCCACCACAAGTTGTAGAAAAAGAAATAAAAAAAGCAAAAAGCCTTACCAGTAAACCCTTTGGGGTCAACATAATGCTTCTCTCTACTTACGTTGACGAAGTTGTTAACCTGGTATTATCAGAGGGTGTTGCGGTAGTTACTACAGGAGCCGGTAGTCCGGGAAAATACATGGAGGATTTTAAACAGAAGGGAATTAAGGTGATTCCAGTTATTGCTTCAGTAGCACTGGCCAGGAGACTGGTTAAACAGGGAGTAGACGCTGTTATTGCTGAAGGCATGGAGGGAGGAGGTCATATTGGAGAAATAACCAGTATGGTTTTAATTCCACAGGTTGTAGAAGCAGTTGATGTTCCTGTTATAGCTGCCGGAGGGATTGCTGATGGAAGAGGCCTGGTAGCTGCTTTGGCCCTGGGAGCAGAGGGGGTCCAGATGGGCACTAGATTTATCTGTGCACAGGAATGTCAGGCACACTCCAATTATAAGCAGGCAGTTTTAAATGCAAAAGACAGGGATACCACTATTAGCGGGAGATCTACAGGTCACCCGGTAAGAATAATCAAGAATAAATTGACCCGGCACTTTGAAAAATTAGAAAATGATGGAGTGCCCAAAAAAGAACTGGAAGAGTTTGGTGTAGGCAAGCTGCAGGCTGCCGTGGTAGATGGAGATACAGATATGGGTTCCATAATGGCAGGCCAGTCTGCTGGGTTGGTAAATAAAATTGAACCGGTCAGGGATATTATTGATCAGGTAATATCGGAAGCACAAACAATAATGGGCAATGTATTTAATGATAATATGATTATTTCTAAGGAGAAGTCATAAATGCAAAAAATTGCTTTTCTTTTCCCCGGACAGGGCTCACAATATCCAGGAATGGGGAAGGAATTATATGATAATTATACTGTAGCTAAAGAAGTTTTTAAAACAGCTGATAACGCTCTGGGCTTTGACCTCACATCAGTTGTCTTTGAAGGATCTAAAGAAGAACTACAGAAAACTGAAATAACTCAACCGGCAGTGCTGGTAACCAGCATTGCTGTTTTCAAAGTTTTAAATAATTATTATAAAATATACCCTGCTTTTGTTGCAGGTTTAAGCCTGGGGGAATATTCAGCACTTACTGCTTCTGGAGCTTTGAATTTAAAGGATGCTGTGGGACTTGTGAAGAAAAGAGCAAAATTTATGCAGGAGGCGGTGCCTGAAGGAAAAGGAAGTATGGCCGCAATTTTAGGTTTGCCGGAGGAGAAAGTCCTTCAGGTTTGTCAGGAAGGGGAGTCTATGGGAATTGTTAGCCCGGCTAATTACAACTGTCCAGGTCAGGTGGTTATCTCTGGTGAAAAAGAAGTTGTGGAAAAAACTGTAATCAGGGCTAAAGAAGTAGGTGCAAAAAGGGCTGTAATACTTCCCATGAGCGTGCCTTCCCATTGTAAACTTCTTCAGTCGGCAGGAGAGAAATTAGCTGAGGTTTTGGAAGGCCAGCAGTCAGGAGAGTTAACAATACCAGTAGTAGCAAATGTAACTGCAAATTATTATGAAAATAGTAAGAGTATTAAAGAATTACTGGTTTCCCAGCTCAGCAATCCTGTTCTATGGCAGAGCTCTATGGAAATGCTTATAAGGGAAGGCTGCAGTACTTTCATTGAAGTTGGACCCGGGAAGACTCTTACAGGTTTTTTGAAAAAAATTGACCGTAAAGTCACCGGCTATTCTGTTGACGACAAATCATCTTTAGAAAAGCTACTAAAGTTTTTGGAGGTGTAAAATGAATAAAACGGCTATAGTCACAGGTGGATCTAGAGGCATCGGCAAGGCCATCGCCCTGGCATTGGCTCAAGAGGGTTGCGACATAGTGATAAATTATGCTAAACAAGAGTCTCAGGCCCTGGAGGTTGTTGAAGAAATCAAATTTCTGGGAAGAAAAGCTTATGCTGTAAAAGCAGATATTTCAGTTTGGGTTGAATCTGAAGAAATGTTAAACTTTTGCCTTGATAAATTCGGTAAAGTTGATATACTTATAAATAATGCCGGGATAACTCGTGATTCCTTGATTATGCGAATGAAAGAAGATGATTGGGATAAGGTAATCAATACTAATCTAAAGGGAACTTTTAACTGTACTAAAGCCGTTATCCGGCCCATGATTAAGCAAAAAGCGGGAAGAATAATAAATATTTCTTCTGTAATAGGACTGTCAGGTAATCCCGGGCAGGCTAATTATGCAGCAGCTAAAGCTGGAGTTATAGGTTTTACTAAATCTATGGCTAAAGAAGTAGCTTCCCGGGGGATAATGGTAAATGCGGTAGCACCAGGATATATTCAAACTGATATGACAGAAGTGCTTTCTGCAGAGGCCAGGGAAAAAATAATGTCTCACATTCCCCTGGAGAGACTGGGTAATCCTGCAGACATTGCTGAAACAGTAAAATTTTTAGCTCTTTATGCCACTTATATTACAGGTCAGGTTATAGTAGTAGATGGCGGGATGACCATGTAATATAATTATTTATTAGCATATATTATTAAATAAAATATTTGGGTTATAGCTTAAAGGAGGTGAATATGGTGGATATCTTTGAAAAGATTAAGGAAATGGTTGTAGAGCAGCTAGGTGTTGAGGAAGAAGAAATAAAATTGAGTGCAACTTTTAAGGATTTAAACGCTGATTCTTTGGACATAGTTGAGTTAGTAATGGCCATGGAAGAGGAATTTGATCTGGAGATATCAGATGAGGAAGTAGAAAATATAAGGACAGTGGAAGATGTTGTAAAGTATATTGAAGGAAACGTATAAGTTGCTATAAACTTTACATAATGCATAATTCTTTTTGATGGGTTATCCTATGTTGCAGCAGGGAGGTGAAAACTTGGAAAAAAGAGTAGTGGTTACAGGATTAGGAGTTATTTCACCCATCGGCACAGGAAAGGAAAAATTTTGGGAGGCTTTAAAAGCTGGCAAATCAGGAGCAGACAGGATAGATTACTTTGATGTGTCGGATTATTCTACACAGATTGCGGCACAGGTTAAAGATTTTGAAGCCGGAGATTATATTGACCGTAAGGAATTGAGAAGGATGGATCCCTTTGTCCAGTTTGCCGTAGCCTGTACACAGCTGGCTGTAGAAGATTCCGAGTTAGATCTTGATAAAACAGACTTGAAGAAACTGGGAGTATCTGTGGGATCAGGCATAGGTGGCATAGGTACCATGGAACAACAACACTCGGCACTTTTAAAGAAGGGTCCCAGGCGAACAACCCCATTTTTGGTGCCCATGATGATAGCTAACATGGCTTCCGGTTGTATTTCTATTGCCACGGGAGCTAAAGGGCCTAACTCCACTCTGGTAACTGCCTGTGCCACAGCCACCCACTCTATTGGGGATGCCTATAGAATTTTACAAAGAGGAGAAGCCGATGTTATGCTGGCTGGTGGTTCAGAAGCTGCTATAACTCCCCTTTCCCTGGCGGGGTTTTGTGCCGCCAGGGCCTTATCCACCAGTAATAGTGAGCCCCTTAAAGCCAGCAGGCCCTTTGATAAGGAGAGAGATGGTTTTGTTATGGGAGAAGGGGCAGCAATTCTAGTTTTGGAAAGCCTGGAGCATGCCCTGGCTAGAGGAGCTAAAATATATGCAGAAGTTC
>CAYYWR010000077.1:0-1546 GCA_964474145.1 uncultured Syntrophomonadaceae bacterium | reverse complement strand
GGCATGTCTGCTGATGCGTACCATGTTACAGCACCTGATCCTGAAGGAGATGGAGCAAGCAGGTGTATGGCTAATGCTATTTCTGATTCTGGTTTGGAAGTGGGAGATATTGATTATATAAATGCCCACGGAACATCCACTCCTTTAAACGATAAACTTGAGACCATGGCCATTAAAAGAGTATTTGGTGATCATGCTTACAAAATACCCATTAGTTCTACCAAGTCAATGATTGGCCATTTACTGGGAGCTGCTGGAGGGGCTGAACTGGTGGCAACTATTTTATCCATGCAAAATAATATAATTCCTCCCACAATAAACTATGAAAACCCTGATCCTGACTGTGATCTGGACTATGTTCCTAATATATCAAGGGAAGGTGAAATTAAGGCTGCTCTATCCAACTCTTTTGGCTTTGGTGGGACAAATGCTGCTATAGTAGTAAAGAAATACCAGGATTAAGAGGAGCAATTTTATGCTTAATTTTGAAAAAAAACTGGACTTTTATTTTCTTAAAAAAGAATATTTAAGACAAGCTTTAACCCATTCCTCCTATGCTCACGAAAATTCAAAAGACAGGGTAAGTCATAATGAAAGATTGGAGTTTTTAGGTGATGCTGTTTTAGAATTAATAATCAGTGAGCATCTTTATATTAACAATTCTGATTTGCCTGAGGGGGAATTAACCAGGTTAAGATCTATAATAGTGTGCGAACAATCTTTATTTACCATTGCTAAAAATTTAGAACTTGGGTCATATATTCTTTTAGGTAAAGGTGAAATGGCTGGAGGTGGGCAAAAACGACCTTCTATACTTGCTGATTGCCTGGAGGCTTTAATAGGGGCTATTTATCTTGACAGAGGGTATGATGTAGCGAGATTTAAAGTGCTGGAATTATTCCAGCCTGTTATAGATGCGATTAAAGAAGGCACAGTGTTTAAAGATTATAAGACGATGATTCAGGAATATAGCCAGAGCAAGTACGCCCTGACTCCAGAGTATAGAATTGTTAGAGAAACAGGCCCTGACCATGACAAGGTTTTTGTAGCCCAGATGTTACTAGAAAACAATGTTATGGGAGAAGGCAAGGGAAAAAACAAGAAGGAAGCCGAGCAAGCGGCAGCCTGTAATGCCTGGGATAAATTAAGGGGATAATATTTTCAGCTAAAGCAGGATTTTCTAAATAATAGAAGAATATAATAAAAACAGTCAATAAAATATTCAGCAAACTTTATTCTATAATAAATATTTGATACTAAACATTTATCACAGTAATAAGTTCAAGAATTTTAAATCAAAGGAGGATTTTGCTAATGGAGATACTAAAAGTTTCTGCTAAATCTAAGCCAAAATCTGTTGCCGGTGCTTTAGCTGCAGTTATCAGAGATAAGGGTGTGGCTGAGGTACAAGCAGTAGGAGCGGGTGCAGTTAATCAGGCCATCAAAGCTATTGCCATTACCAGAGGCTTTGTGGCGCCTAATGGTATTGATTTGATTGCAATTCCAGCTTTTGCCGAAATTCTTATTGACAACGAAGAGAGGACAG
>CAYYWR010000076.1:3584-6910 GCA_964474145.1 uncultured Syntrophomonadaceae bacterium | reverse complement strand
ATGCATAATGTTTACCGTTACCCTCCCCGGCTCCCGGCAGCTATTGCAACTTTTGGGCTTCTTGCCGGATAATCTCCCACGCTTCCCGGACATGCTCTTCTCCTGTGTTTCTCTGACCTATAGCCATGCGGAGAACGTAACGACCCTTAAGGGAGGTATGGGTCAGACACACCCTGCCGGTAGCGTTTATCCTCTCCAAAAGCTCCCTGTTAATCCTTTCCAGCCTCTCTTCAGAGCTACTGCCTTCATTAAACCTGAAGCAGACCAGGCTGAAATTTACCGGAGCCATGAGCTCAAATAAACTATCCTCCTGAACCCATCCCTGGAAAAGCCGGGCCAGCCGGAGATGCTCCCTGATCATTTCTTGAAGCCCTTCCACTCCATAACTTCGCAGAACAAACCACAGCTTCAGGGCCCGGAAGCGTCTTCCCAGCTGGATTCCCCAGTCCCTGTAGTTCTTAACCCGGGAATCAAAGTCTGTTTTTAAGTACTCCGGAGAAATTTCCAGAGTCCTGACCAGAAGTTCCGGGTCCTTTACAAAATAAGCGGAACAATCAAAATTGGTAAGGAGCCACTTGTGGGGATTAAAAACGAAGGAGTCTACCTTTTCTATCCCCTGGAACATTTCCCGTTTATCCTCCAGAAGGGCTGCAGAACCTGCAAAAGCAGCATCCACATGGAGCCATAAATTGTGTCGCTGGCATATTTCTCCAATGGGGCCCAGGGGATCCACCGCCGTGGAGGAAGTAGTCCCCAGGGAGGCCACCACGCATGCCGGCTGAAAGCCCTCCCCTTTATCTTTTTTCACTGCCTCCTCCAGGAAAGAGGGTATAAGGGCGTAATTATCATCAGTAGGAATATAGCGCAGCTGATCCTTACCGTAGCCAGCAATTTTAACCCCTTTTTCAATGCTGGAATGAGCTTCTTCTGAAGCATAAACCACCAGGGGGTTTCTGACCTCTTTTACGCCTTTAACATTTGCCTCAAAGCCGCTGGAGACCTCCCGGGCTGTCAAGAGGGCACAAAGGGTAGCAGTGGAAGCCGTGTCCTGTATAACTCCTGACATACCCTGGGGAAGGCCCAGCATCTGTGAAAGCCACCCCAAAACCACTTCCTCCAGTTCCGCAGCAGCAGGAGATGTCTCCCAGATCATACACTGAACTCCCAGCCCTGCCGTCAACAATTCCGCCAGGACAGAGGGGGGACTGTTATTGGCAGGAAAGTAGGCAAACCAGGAGGGGTGCTGCCAGTGAGTTATGCCGGGAAGGATGAGTTCCTGAAAATCTTTAAATATCTCCTCCATGGACTCCCCTTCTTCCGGCGGCCCAGCAGGCAACCTGTTCTTAATGTCCCCCGGTTTTACCCGGGATTTGACAGGATATTCCTCTACACCGTTTAAATAATCTGCCACCCAGTCTATAAACTGGTAGCCATGCTTCTTAAAAGTTTCCTTATCCAATAACTAAACACCTCCTGATTATTTTCTAACATCTTCGCACCTTTTTTTTCACACCTGCTTTTTCCTCTGGCACAGCCTCACAAAATCCCCGGCAGCAGTCAGCCGGTTTAGTATTAGCAGTTCTTGAGCACCTGCTGTTACCTCTAAAGATATTACCTGAACTGCTTCTCATTGATAATAACCGCTCTACAAAACTTACCTGATTTCCTTCAAAATTATTTAGTAAGCAAGTTTTGCTGGAAGAGTATCATCTCTTTCCTGCGCAGCCTGCTCAGCCTGCTCAGCCTGCCGTTTCTTTAAACCTTTTTTGCTGAAGAGAGGCCCAAAAGACTGCCGATAAAACCAAAGGCCAGACTAAGAGAGATAATGAGAACAGTCAAACCGGTAATCATACTCTCCCTGGTGATAAGGGGAATAAAGGGAAGGGTGCCAGTTATTTGAGCATAGATGAAGTTAATCACTAAAGAAACCAGGACTGCGGCCAGGATACCCCCTCCCAGAGCCAGGAGAATCCCTTCCAGTAAAAAGGGGAAAGCGATAAAGCCCTCGGGAGCTCCCAGTAGCCTCAATGTGTTTATCTGATCCCTCCTGGAGTAAATTCCCAGCCTGATGATATGGGAGGTTATTATGAGGGTAGATATTGCCACCGCCGCCACCGCCAGATAACCTAAATAACCCATCAAAAGGGCAATGTTTTGCAGGCGGTCCAGTACCTCCCGGTTATCCCTGATATGGTCAATGCCTGCCATGGGCTCCAGTTCACTTAAAACATGTTCTATTTCCTCCAGGTCAATGTTTACCTCAATAAATGAAGTAAAGGGATTGTCCTCAAAGACCTCCAGGACACGGGCTTCTTCCCCCAGTATTTCCTTCATTCTATCATAGGCCTCCTGCTGCTCCACTATTCTTACTTCCCTGGTGCCCCGGATTTCCTTAATATTCTCTACCAGGGAGGATGCCCGGGTTTCACCCATAACTTCTTCATCATAATAAACGTTGATTTCAGCCTCTGCCTGGATGGCTTCAATAACGTAATCCCCTGCCCACCAGCCAAAAGTGATCATGGCCAGAATAAAAAAGATGAGTCCTATGCTGAACAAAGAAAACAAACTCGATAGCAGGTTCATCTGAAGGGAGCTCTTAACTTCTTTTAAAAAATAGCCTGCATTATAGAGATAGCTCTTCAATTTGTTTTCCACCCCTTTGTTTCCCGGTAAATTGTGCCTTCTTCCAGCTGAATACACCTGCAGTCGTCTTTTTCATCAATCAAGTGGGTTGCATGGGTGGTTATCACCACAGATGTCCTTTCATCCCGGAAGGATATCAGGAGATCCAGAATATTCAGGGCATTGTCTTTATCCAGGTTTCCCGTGGGCTCGTCCGCCAGAACCAGAAGGGGTTTCCTGGCCACCGCCCGGGCTATGGCTACCCTCTGGCGCTCCCCCCAGGAAAGATTTTCCACCGGGGAATTTATTTTATGTTCCAGCCCTACTTTTATTAGCGCCTTTTTAGCACCTTCTTTCATTTCTGCCGGGGTTAATCCTAAAAAACGGGTGCCCAGCATAACATTTTCCAGGGCATCCCGGCCGTCTATCAGCTTGAAATCCTGGAATACGGGCCCCATCTTCCTGCGCAGCTTCCTGGCCTGCCTGTTCCCGGCAGCATCACCTTTGGACAGGGCCTGTCCCAAAACCTCTAACACTCCCTTTGAGGGAGACTCTATCCCCATAAATAGCTTTAAAAGGCTGGTTTTGCCTGAACCGCTGGGCCCTATTATATACAGCAGTTCACCGGAATTGACCTGCAGGGAAACCTCCTTCAATGCCGTGGTGCCATCTGGATACTGCAGATAAACACCCCTGGACTC
>CAYYWR010000076.1:0-3484 GCA_964474145.1 uncultured Syntrophomonadaceae bacterium | reverse complement strand
TTTTTGCTCCCTGGCTTAATTTCTAAAGTAACTGGGAATAATAATTAGCTCCATTTTCCCCTCCCTGGTTCTGATAGAAGACAAAACATTATTATCTATAAGGGGTTCAAAGTCCAGCCGGAAGGGAGATTCCCCCAAAAGCTCTTCCAGGGGCTTTTCTCCCAGGGGCATCCCGTAAAAGGCGCCCCGGGATACCTGGTATTCCACCATGCTATCTTCTACTATTTCCAGGTTTCCTTCCAGGATGAGACTTTTTTCCGGTATGTCCAGCCGGACTGTTTCTGAAAAGCTGAAATACATTTCCGGCAGCCAGGGATAGTCGGCAACAATTTCATTAAATTCCTCTTCCCCTATAGACCCCCTGATGCCCATAAATGTGAAGGTTGTTTCCAGGGCATCGTAGGGCACCTGGCCCTTTTCAATGAGCTGGCCAAACTCCTCCACAGTTTCCAGTATAAAGGGCCTCAGGTCAGCCCAGGCCAGCTGCATATTTTCCAACTGTTCCTGGTAGTAATCCCTTTCTTCCTCCAGGGATACCAGGCGTTCCTCTAACTCCTCCTTGAGCTCCAGGCTCCTGGCCAGGGCTTTTTCCAGCTGTTCCTGCCGATCAGCCAGCTGGTCCAGCTTTTGGCCGTGCCTTTCCTTTTCTTTTTCCAGCCTGTCCCTGCTCTCCTGGATAGAAACTAACAGTTCATCAGTATTCCGAACCATATCTTTAAGGGTATTTAGCCTCCGCAAAAAAGCTCCCAGGCTTTCTGACTCCAGTATTATTTCCAGGTAAGTAGCTGCCCCCATCCTCTGATAGCTCTGGAGAACCTCCCTGAGATTGTCCCGTTTCTCCTCATATAACCCTTCCTCAATTTTTATCTTATCCTCCAGCTGGACAATTTCCCCTTGAATAACAACTACCTCCTCCGCCAGCTGCTCCTGCTCCCTTTCCATTTCTTCTATCTCCTGGGAAAGGTTGAAAAGCTCCTCCAGGGTTTTAGCTTCCTCCTCCGTAAGCCCGGACAGCTTTTCTTCTACTTCTGCAAAGGGCGAAACATCCTCCTCTACCTCTGTATCAAAAGAGTTATCCGGGTCAGGAAATAATTCTTCAAGGTCATTGTCCCTGAAAGAGTTCTCCCCGGGGGGATTATCTCCAGAGAAATTCTCCCCGGTAGCTGAAGTCGGTATGACACAGGAAACTAAAGAAAATATTGTAAGGAAAATTATTATGTAAAACCCGGGTTTTGGGAGCCCGGAATCAAATCTGGACTTAAACTTGTACATCATATTTATCCCCCATACAATTTATTTACTTGAAACCTGTTTGCAGATCTACAATAAAAAATTACATTTACATTTACATTTACATTTACATTTACAATTAAACAGAATCTGCTGGCCACAGGGAACTGCTCATAATATTCCCCTGGGTTCTTGGCTGCGCCTGGGGTGCGCTGCCCCCTCCTGGCAACATTTGTTAATCACCCTCTGAGAAGGTAAGAGATAAGAAGTATCAGGAGCAGGGCAATCCCCATGACTACAAGCTCATGAGAAGTTTTCCTCTTGCTTGTCATGTCCGGCAGCGCTTCTTCATCCCGGCCGTACATCTCCGGCTCCCCCTGAGTAAAGAGCTCCTTCACATGCTCAGCTCTGACCCAGCGATAAGTATCTTCATCGTATATCATGCTACCCCTCTTCAACTTCCCCTCCTTAACAAAGCCAGAAAGCTGTTCCAGTGTGTAGGGCCCTTCTTTACTGCCATTTATTCTCAAGTACCACTGCTTTTCCATATTTACACCTCCTGTGGGAAATTTATAATTCATACATATTTCCTCAGCCTTCAGCCTCTGCCCTTTCCAGCTTATGACAGCTCCTGGCTGGTAATGGCAGCGACTCACCTGCGGGTCCACGCTTATTCTTTTTATAATGCTGCTTATAAAAATGATACCACTTTTTTAGTTTTTTTAACAGGGTTACAAGTTATGATATAATAAGGAAACTGAGATGACAATATGATAGAGAAGAAGGAAAGATAGATAGAAGGAAGGAAGGTAACAAATGGCATCATTAAATCTCAGGTGCACTTTATGTAGTTCCCGGGCAGTTTTATTCCATGAGATAGAGGAAAAGCCCTCCAGAAAAAAAGAAATTAAGAAAAAAAAATATTTCAAGTGCACATTTTGTTCATCGGTATTTTTAGACCCTGGAAACTACCCTTCCAAAAAAGTTGAAAAAAAACGTTATGAAGAACATAATAACGATGTGGAAGACCCCGGTTATCAAAAATTCGTTGCTCCCATTGTGGATGAGATTACACAGCGTTTTTATAAAAACCATGCCGGATTAGACTTTGGTGCGGGGCCCGGCCCTGTTATTACAAAACTATTGCGGGACCAGGGATATAATGTAGAGCTATACGATCCTTTCTTCTGGAATAATCCCGGAGCTCTTAAATCAGAATACGACTATATCGCCTGCTGTGAGGTAATAGAACACTTTCACTATCCCCAAAAAGAGTTTAAACTCCTGAGGTCACTTCTCAAGCCCGGGGGCGTCCTCCTCTGTATGACCCAGATATACTCTGAAGAAATAGACTTCTCCAGCTGGTATTATAAAAACGACCTCACCCATGTATTTTTTTACCATAAAAACGCCCTGGAGTGGATCCAGAAAAACTATAATTTTTCCAGGCTGGTGATTGGAGACAGGCTAATTCAGTTTTTTTCTCCATAACAAGACCTGCCAGAAACAATGCCAAAAAAGTAAAGAGGACACTTTCTGCGCCCTCTTTACTTTTCTGTTTTAGAGTTTCTGTTTTACATTTTCTGTTTAAAATTCAAACACATGGATTATTACGGCCCGGGCCTGGTTTTCAGGAGTTAAGATCATGCCTGCTATCATTCCTTCTTCAAGGTCTGACATACTCAGCTTTGTTTCCTTTTTGCCCTCCAGCTGGCGTAACTGGGCATCTTCTGCAATCTCAATTGTGGGGTCAACATCAGGGGTATGGGGACCTTTGTGAACATCCAGTAATACCTGACGATTCTCCAGATCTACTTCTATAATTTCCCCTTCGATAAAGCCCTCTCCTTCTCTGGGGTCAGCATGGGGAACAGACTCCAGGCCTTCCTCCTTAACTATATCCGGCTCTTCTATCTCTACTTCTGCTAGATTTACAAACTCTTCTCCATCTGCTGCTACTACCCGGTAGCCCTCATAAGCATCCTCCAGGTGGATAATAACGTGGGGATAAGTCAGGGCCTGGGTAACCATTTCGTCTTTTTCAGGTTCTGTCTCTTTTACAAACACATTCAGCACATCATCTTCAGCTTCAACCTTATCTACGGAGATATGGTATCCCCCTGTAGGTTTCTCACCGGAAGACACTAAAATAAATACTTCCTCTCCAGTATCAAATGCAGGCTGGCCAAAAACAAAATAACCTTTCTGAGTTTTCAAGTTCTCCACCGCCCCGGCAACTTCCCCGGGAACCTGT
>CAYYWR010000075.1:0-6936 GCA_964474145.1 uncultured Syntrophomonadaceae bacterium | reverse complement strand
GAAAGTGAAAAAGAAATAGTGGAAATGGCCCGGGTAAAGAGAATTGACGAAGAACTGTGTCCCCGCTATTCTGCTAAAATAATTAAAAACATTAAAATACAACCTTCTCCTTTATGGTTCCAGACAAGGCTTTTGTCTGTAGGTATAAGGCCTATCAATAATATTGTTGATGTAACTAACTATGTAATGTGGGAAACAGGGCAGCCCCTTCATGCTTTTGATTACGATAGGGTTAAAGATAACACCGTTATTATAAGAAGGGCTTATAAGGATGAAAAGCTGGTCACCCTGGATGAACAGGAGCGCCACCTGGATGAGAGTATGCTGGTTATAGCAGATCCTTCAGGGGCTGTTGCTTTAGCTGGAGTTATGGGTGGCTTAGACACAGAAATAACAGAAAAGACCAGAAATGTTCTTTTAGAATCAGCTAATTTTGAACCTACCACTATTCGCAAAACATCTCGAGACCTGGGCTTACGCTCAGAAGCTTCTTTGAGGTTTGAAAGATGGGTTGATCCCAATGGGACTGTTGTTGCTGCTAATCGGGCTGCACAACTTTTGGCCAGCCTGGCCCATGGGCAGCTAGTGAAAGGCACATTAGATGAGTATCCTGCAGTAAAGGATGAAACAACAGTACATTTCAGACCTGACAAGGCCAGGAAAATAATAGGCCTGGATTTAGCAGATAAAGAAATGAAAAGTATTTTTAATAAATTGGGTTTCACTGTCAGGAAAGTTAGCGATAATAACCTTGCAGTTCAAGTGCCAACCAGGCGACCAGATATTACCAGGGAAGAAGACCTGGTGGAAGAAGTGGCCAGGATATACGGTTATGAATATATAGAAACCACATTGCCCCGGGGGACTATCACCCAGGGAAGAAAAACCCGGGAGCAAAAACTGGTGGATATGACTAAAGAAATGCTGACTGCCTGTGGCCTCTATGAGGCTATAACATATTCCTTTGTAAACTCCCAAATACTTGATGATTTAAAATTGGAAGCTAATGATTCTTTAAGAAATGTTGTAAGTATTTATAACCCTATTTCCGAAGATCAGAGTGTTATGCGCACCACCATACTGGGCAACTTATTAAATGTTTTAAAGTATAATTCTAATAGAAATATTCACAACCAGAGAATATTTGAACTGGGAAATGTTTTTCTCCCCGACGAAAAATCAACTGACAGTATTCTTCCGGAAGAAAGGGAAACTTTAACCATGGCCTTGATGGGAGACTGGGAAGAAAAAAACTGGCTGCACAGGCAAAAACCTGTAGATTTTTATTATCTAAAAGGGATTGTGGAAGCCCTTCTGGATCGTTTAGGTATAGTAGATTATAAGTTTAACCCCGTGACTCACCCTTCTTTTCATCCTGTCAGGGCGGCCGAAATATTTGTTGAAGAAGAAAAAGTTGGAATTATGGGGGAAGCCCACGCAGATGTATCATCAAAATTTAACCTGCAGGAAAGGGTTTATTTGGCTGAGTTAAATTTTAAATCTTTAACCAGGCATGCTAAATTACAGATTAATTTTAAGCCTTTGCCTAGATTTCCTGCTGTTTTGCGGGACATAGCTGTTACGGTAAAAGAAGACACTTTGTCCCGGGACATAAACAGGGAAATATACAATGCAGGCGGAGAGCTGGTTGAAAATGTTACCCTCTTTGATATGTACCAGGGGGAACAAATATCTGCCGGTTATCGGAGTCTGGCTTATTCTATTGTATATCGTTCCAAGCAAAAGACTCTAACCGACGAAGAGGTAAATAAGGTACACCAAAATATCATTAAATCTCTAGAAGAAAAGTTTGGAGCAGGCTTAAGGGAATAGGCATTAAAAAATTAACCCCCAGAAAATCTGGGGGTTAATAAAAAATAAAGGATTTTTTTATTTTTTATCGAATTAAACAATAATTTATTAGTTATTTATAAGGTTATGGAGGATTATTGTATGACTGAGAACAAGAATAAAGTGGAGGTAGAGATTTTTGGTGAGGAATATGCCATAAAAGCCAACCTGTCTGCTAATTACATGAAAAAGCTTGCTGAATATGTAGATACTAAAATGCTGGAAATTGCCGAAACAAACCAGCACCAGGGTGTTCACAAAATAGCTATACTAACTGCCATAAATTTGACAGATGAAATTTTCAATCTGCAAAGAGAACTAAACCATGCAAAAGCCAAATTAGAGCAAAGAGAAAATGAGGATGAAACAACAAAAGAAAAAAAGGATGAAATAAAAAGGTGAACTGGCTGGACATAGTTTTTATCTTTATCCTGGTTACAAGCTTATGGACAGGGTTAAAACGGGGTCTGGTATTACAATTAATTGACCTTTTTGGTTTTGTGGTTTCCTGGTATCTGGCCATAAGATGGGGAGCAGATGCAGGGAAGCAGCTTGACTACTATTTTAACATCAGTTATTATATTGAATTATTAATGTCAGGGTTTGTAGATTTTATTGCCCTTGAAGAATATGTTGTTACTATATTAGGAGTTTTATTTATTCTGATAATAACCAGGCTGATATTTGTGATTGCAGGCAGAACGCTTGGTTTTTTTACTTCCTTACCTCTAATAAAATCTTTTAACTCAATATCAGGTGGGGCTATTGGTTTGCTTAAAGGTGCAATACTTATAGTAGCTATATTAATTATATTAAACTTCATGCCCCAGTCTTTTATGGAACAGGCCAGGGAAGGCTCTGCTTTTTATGCTGCTTTATTCCGCCACGTCTCAGTTATAATTGATTATTTTGTAGAACTGTTATTGGGCAGGGTTACCGAAAATATTTTAGTGGAAGCTTATCCTATAAGAAATATGGTGTTGAGTTTAAATAATCTTGTAGAACGGTGAAGCTATGAAGGTAATAAGTAAAACTATGTTTTTAAATGATACAGAAAAGTCAGCCCGCAATCTGCTGGGGAAATTGCTGGTACATCGTTTGCCTGAAGGAGAGGTTGCAGGAAAAATAGTGGAGACAGAGGCCTATCTCAGTGAAAAGGATTCTGCCTGCCACGCCTCCCGGGGTAAGACCAGGAGAAATGAAGCCATGTTTGGGCCTCCCGGCACAGCATATGTTTACTTAATTTACGGCATGTATTACTGTTTTAATGTAGTTACCCGGGAAAAAGGAATTGGAGAAGCTGTGCTAATTAGAGCTTTAGAGCCTTTAGAGGGAATTGACTATATGTGTCACAGAAGGGGGACTTCCCATAAGCTTAACCTGGCCAGTGGCCCGGGAAAGCTTTGTCAGGCAATGGGAATTACTAAAGATCATAACGGCATAGAATTAACCGGGCAATATAATCTTTTTATTCTGGATACAGGAGAAAATCTGCCTTACAAAAGAAGTCCCCGGGTAGGGATCAGCACAGCAAAAAATAAGTTGCTTCGCTTTTATGTGCCCCACAACCCATATGTTTCGGCAGCAAGATTTAATAAATAATCTTTAATTTATAGCATTGGAGGAATTCATTGAATTAAAATGGAAAAAACACTGGAACTTCTGGAGTTTAATAAAATTATAGATATGCTAAGCTCTAAAGCTGATACGCCTCTGGGGAGAGAGCTTATAGAGGATTTGCGCCCTGTTTCCAGTCTTAGACTTATTGAAAAATGGCAAAAGGAAACTTCAGATGGGTGTAGCTTTTTAATAAAAACTAATCTTGATCTTTCAGATGTTACAGACCTGAGAATAATGTTAGCCAGGTGTCAAAAGGGAGGGGTCCTTAATCCTTATCAGTTAAAAGAGATTGATCAAAACCTGCAGGCCTTTAAGAAAGTCAAGAAGGTTATCCTTCAGTATGGGCAGGGAACTCTATTAAACATGGCCGGGGGCATCAATAGTTTCCCGGAATTGGAGGAACGCCTCCAGGTTATTGATTATAACGGAGAGCTACTGGACAAAGCTTCTCCCGAATTATATCAGATTCGCAGAGAAATAAATAATGCCCGGGTAAAAATCCAAAAGGAACTGGACCGATTGTTGAAAAGCCCTGTATTTACCAAATACCTGCAGGAAGGAATTATTACCCAGCGTAATGACCGCTATGTTGTGCCTGTAAAGGCTGCATATAAAGGGCAGGTGTCAGGAGTAATTCATGACCAATCCTCCAGCGGGGCAACTTATTTTATTGAGCCCATGTCTGTAGTAGAGGTAAATAATAAACTTAACCGCTTGCTGGTTCAAGAAAAGAAAGAAATCGATAGAATCCTGGCCCAATTAAGTGCTGCTGTTTCCTGGGAGTCAGAGGCAATTATAGACACATTAAATATCATTGCTGAAATAGATTTTATCCTGGCCAAGTCAAGGCTGAGTATCAATATGAAGGCCAATGAGCCCCTTTTAAATGATAAGGGTTATTTTCGTATCGTTAACGGTAAACACCCTCTTTTGAAGGGAAAAGTTGTTCCTATTAGTGTTGAACTGGGCAAAAAATGCCATACCATGGTTATCACGGGACCAAACACGGGGGGGAAGACAGTTACCTTAAAGACGGTAGGCCTTGTATCCCTTATGGCCCAGGCCGGCCTGCATGTTCCTGCAGGTTCTGGTACGGAAACCTGTATTTTTGATAAGGTTTTTGCTGATATAGGTGATGAGCAGAATATTGAGCAGTCTTTAAGTACCTTTTCTGGACATATGAAAAACATCATTGATATATTTAGAAGCTTGTCTGATAATTCTCTGGTCCTTTTGGACGAAATAGGGGCTGGAACAGACCCTACAGAAGGAGCAGCTCTGGCCATGAGCATACTGGAGCATCTTCATTCCACAGAGGCAAGAACTATAGCTACAACTCATTTTAGCTCAATAAAGAGTTTTGCTTATGACCATGAGGAAATGGAAAATGCCTCTGTGGAGTTTGACCCCGAAACTCTTCAGCCTACTTACAGGATTCAACAGGGTATTGCTGGTAGCAGCAATGCTTTTGAAATAGCAGCCCGACTGGGCTTGCAAGGTCCTATCATTGAAAGGGCCAAGATGTATATGGGGGAAGAACAGTTAAAATTAAAGCGCTTAATGGAAAACCTTGAGGAAAGCCAGAGGAAAATAGATAGTCATGAAAAGTCCATGCATGAAGATAAAGATAAGATAGAGGATATGAAAAGGAGACTGGAGAAGGAATCTTTAAAAGTTGAAGAAAGAAGAAAGGAAGCCTTACAAAAAGCCAGGGAAGAAGCTCTGTTAATTGTAAATCAAGCCCAGAGAAAGGCCGAAAGTATGATAAAGGAGTTAGAAAAAGCTGTTCGGGAAAAGGAAAAAAGCAAAAGTTATCAAATATATCATAATTTAAAGGATACAATTAATAATGATAAAAAAGAGTTAATAGAGGAAATTGAGCAGCTAGAGCCTGAAACCAGTATATCTCAGCAGGAGTTGGAGGAAGGCCAAACTGTTTTTATAAAAAGTTTAAAGCAAAAGGGAACAGTATTGGACTTTACAGAATCCGGGGAGGTAAATGTTCAGGCAGGAGTAATGAAAATATCCACAGAGTGTAATGACCTGGCCAGGGTTTCAGAAAATTCCCTGGAAAAACATACTGATAGGGAAAGGGGAAGTGTATCAGGACTGTCTTTGCAAAAATCCCGGCATATAAAAACAGAGCTGAACTTGATAGGTGAAACCCTTCAGGAAGCTTTAGAAAAAGTAGACAAATATTTTGATGACTGCTATCTGTCGGGTTTGAATACTGTTAATATAATACACGGTAAGGGCACAGGAGCGCTAAGAAAGGGGTTACATGATTACCTTGCCCTCCACAGCCAGGTAAAGTCCTTCAGGCTTGGTGAGCAAAACGAAGGTGGCGCTGGAGTTACTATAGTTAATTTAAAGGATTAAATAATGACATCGTTATTGCTGCTTTCTGCAAAAGCAGCTAGCAGCAGTATTCTTGAAATCGGTTAAGCATAACCTGGAAATTGGCATACTAATTATTTTTTCTAGTCTGCTGTGGAAAAAATCAACATAAGCCCTCACCTTAAATAAAGGCGAGGGCTTATCATTTGCTTAAATATAGCTGGTATAGTTTGCGCAGAAACCTGACCGCCGCTATTTACTCATCTATATCCCGATCATCTTCATCTTCATCTTCATCTTCATCTTCATTTTCATCTTCATCCCTACTTCCATTCTGGTCATCTCCATTATACTCGTCCTTTTCATTGTCTTCTCCGTTATCTTCATCTTTTCCGTTGTCATCATCATCTTCTTGATGGGTGTCGTCGTTTTCATCGTTTTCAGGCAGGCCATCTTCTTCGTCGCTTTCTTCCGGCGGAGAGTCTTCAGGATCACGTTCAGGGTCATTAGTCTTAATTGAGCCCCACAGGGGTAGAGATTCAACCCCTAATTCATTCACAGCCATTATTCTATAACTATAAGTTTCCCCTGGGGATACGTATCTGTCTGTAAAGTAGTCTACTGTTACCAAGCTCTCATTAACTCTGGTATACTCCTCTTCATCCTCTTTTTGACGGTAAATATTAAAACCCTCAACTCTATCTTCAGTATATTCCCAGTTAAGGTAAACCTGATTTCCAGAGGGAAAACTCATTATATCTAAATCCTGGGGCGCTGAAGGCCCTTCGGTATGGATGTCACATATTTTCTCTTCTTCAGGGACTTCTAGTTTAGCATCTGCCGGGACCCTGCCGGCTCCGCCTCTCCATCTTCCATCTGTAGTTATATAAGGTTCTTTTCTCTGTATAAAGGTTTTTTCCTCTAAATCAGGGCAGAACTCTGTAGGTAGAAGTCCTGACTCTGCACAAACTTCTAAGGTTACGCAAGTATCACAGGTTCCCCTGGGTGTAAAATCTCTGGGAAAAAGGTCGCTGGTGATGTGGTCCTGGGAACAGTCCTCAGATGGAGGTAGCCCCGATTTTGAGCAAATAGTAACCCTGGTTAAACCTCCCGGGTTTTCAAATTCCC
>CAYYWR010000074.1:0-6971 GCA_964474145.1 uncultured Syntrophomonadaceae bacterium | reverse complement strand
ACTACAGCGCTCTCTTAGGGCATGAAGATCATGACACTGAAAGTAACCCGGTGACCTTTAATGTGCCTGAAGCAGTGGAAGGCGGTATGTGGTTTGCTAACGAGACAAGGGACAGCGGCATTTTTGCTACGGAGGTGGAAATGTCGGGTAACGAAAAGACCCTTACATTTAAAGGGGTGTTTATCTTTGACCCGGAAAAAGAAGAGGGAGCGGAAATAAGCCGGGATGTATACCTTTATGTGGTAGATAGAGCAGGCAATGAATCTGATGTTCAAAAGCTTACCCTAACCTCCATTAATACAAAAGTAGAGTATGTATCCGGCAGCTACGATGATAGTAATGGTTTTGAGGCAGGCTTTTCCGCACCGGTAATACTGGTGGAACCTGCAGAGCCTGCATCGGAACCCATTTTTTCTTCACAAAAGACCCATGTGCCTGTCTATGCAAACGGTGACTATACCATCAGGTTTACCGATATCTTTGGCGAAAACTATGAACAGGATATTACCGTTGATGTTTATGAGGGCCTTTATGACGTTAAAATTGATATATCGGAAACAGGTCCCACAAATGAGGATGTTATAGTCACCATTGATGCAACCCATAACAGCGATGTTTCCCTGGATGTCCCGGAATCTAGCGAAATACTATCAGTGGAAACCACTGTTTCCAATGGTAAAGTGGAAAAGGCCGTAATTACTGTTAAGGATAACTTACAAATAGATTTTGAGATAGTTCCCCATGACAGTGGACTCGGTTCCCTTTCTCGAACCGTAGCAATAAATAATATTGACAGGGAGCCGCCGACAGCAGAGCTGTCCTGGGTGTTCACCGAAGATGTTGATGAGAACGGGGAAACCGGAGGAGAAGTTATTGTTTCATTAAAGCCCCACAAGCCCGTAGACGGAATAAACGGAAAAACCACCAGGCATGTTTTTACCCTGGACAACCAGGATGACTATACTTTTGAATATGCCGATCCGGCGGGAAATGTGGGAGAACCTGTTACGGCAAGTTTGAGCCAGTTTGAACCCGCCGTGACCATAGTAGAAAAAACCCTGCTGGAATCAGACGAAGATCCCCCCGAGTATAACATGTATGTATATAAAAATATTTCTTCTGCCTTCACCAGGGTTGAGTTTTTTACCCGGGAAGAGTATGAGGAGTTATCAGAACATCCCTTTGATGATCCAATGTATCTCAGCAGAATGATGAGGCTTGATTTTGAAATTTTTGATGTTAACCAGACAAAAGTAATCCTCCTGGAAGGCATTAAAAGTGATGAAGAAATATCAGATTTGACTTACGATGATATCGGCGAGACTGTTTCTGGCGTGAGTGTTGCAGGAAATTCCATATTTATTGATGACAATGCCTCCTTTACGGCCGTGATTATAGATGCCAATGATAATAAAACCCGGGTGCCGGTAGTTATAACAAAAATAGATAAAGAGCCTCCCACCGGTGAAATAGAGTATTTGCCAGAAGGTTTTAACAACATAAGGGCTTACATTTTATTAAGGGATAATATGTCAGAGCCTGGTGATATAAAGATGCTTACCACTGTAGGGGTTGAGTGGGATGAGGATTATGGTGAGGCAGGGGCATATTACCGGGAGTTTACTACAAATGAGAGTTTTACATTTACCTTTGAAGATGAGGCAGGAAATATCGGTACGGCTACGGCTGAAGTAGACACTATTGATGATACGTCTCCTGAAGTGACAGCTGTAGTATGGACTCCCAGCCATATTGACTCCCATGGAGAGGCAATAGAAGAAAAACCTCCTAACTATCCTGTAAACAGGAATGTTAGAGCCCATGTAGCATTAAACAGAAATATCAGAAGCGTAAGTGCTGTTATCATAAACCATGACGGGGAAGAAATACTGGGACTGGATCATGACGACTATTATAACCTTACTTCCAGCTCCTCAAACATTATGGTTACATTCAAACAAGGATCCAAAGAGGGAGTACGCTTAAGGCTTTCTTTTACGGCTTTAAACAACAGGTCGGGGACCCATGTCCTTGAGTTAGAAGAAGGTGTCATCGACATGGAACCCCCGGAAATATCTGTAACCAGTGATGAGCCCTCAGAGGGATATGTGCAATCTGTCAATCTTACTTTTACATCCAATAAAAAAACATACAACCTTGAAAGCGGCGAAAAGTTCAGTGAGCTGAAGGGTGATTATGTGCATGAGGTTACCGTAGAAGAAAGTGGAATATATACCTGGCGCTTTGCCGACCAGGCCGGGAATATTACCGCTAAGATCGTTGAACTGACTAGAATCGATAATACCCCGCCGGAAATAAATATAACAGGACTGCCCAAATCAAGAGCCCAAATAATAGCCTGGAATAGAGACCCGGCAAATGCAGATGACCAGTTAGTTTATACAACTCAACAAGACCCCGTGAGTTTTTCAGCAAGTATGGACAAAGCAGGTACAATTACTTTTTATGCGGAGGAAGTGGACGTGGAAGCAGATAAAGAGGTTGAGTTTCAGGTGGATGCTAACGGGCGCTACGGTATTGTGGCTGAAGACCAGGCAGGGAACACTGCATACATGAGTTTTGTCGTTGACTGCATAGACACGGTTCCACCTACAATAACCTTTAGCAGGAGAGTCCTTAGGGTAAAACAGGAAATCACTGTTGCTGAATTTGAGGATGCTGCCTTTGAGGGTGTTTATGTAACAGACAACATTGATGATGATATGACTGGTAAATATTCCTTAAGCGAGCCATTGACTCAGGAGCAGCTGGATACACCTGATATATACAGTATCACTTATACTGCCACTGACGCAGCAGGAAACGAGCAGGAAAAAACACGTACAGTAGAAGTCTACGATAAAAATGAGCCAGGAATATATATAAATGAAGAAAGAGCTATCAATGGTGGAACACTTTTCTTTGCCGGAGAAGAAATCAGCTTGAAAATAAGACTTCCCGAGCATGCAGCAGGGCAGGAACCGTACAAGCTGTACTACAGCAGGGGGTTGCTAACGGCTGGTCAAATAAAAACAACTGCCATAAGGCTTGCGGTAACAGATAATAAAGCAGGCTTTACCGTGGAGGAGGACGGGTTTTATACTATTTACCTGGTAACACAAAGCAGGAGTACTTTTATTACATTTATTTATGCCCGGAGGTAGGTGATATGAAATGAAAGAAAAAATCATAAAAACCATATCTTTGACCTTGATATTTTTTATGCTGGCCAGCTATATACCGGATTACTTTCCGGGGGTTAACAATACGGTTTGTGCCCAGGAGCCGGCAACGTATTCCCTGGCAAACGACAATATAGAAGTTATTGTTTCAACGGAAAACGGCGGGTTTATTGTGCGTACCAGGGATGGTGACGTCTTTAACAAAGACGATACCAATAAAGACCTGTTGTTTCACAGTGATGAGTATGACACCTCTTTTACTTCCTTTGAAGTAACCCAAGGCGAACAGGTTAAAGAGTACATTTTTGGAGGAAATTATTCATTTCTTGGCCTGGGTGACAACAACCTGGAAGTAACAAAGGCTGACAACCGGATTATAGCAACCTGGCGGGTGGACGACCTGACCTTTACCCAAACAATTCAACCGGTGTGGAATGAGTATGCCAATGAGCATGGAACGGTGTCAATTTTTTATGAAGTAATAAATGATAAAGGGGAGCCAGTGGATGTCAGGGCCAGGATTCTGCTGGATACTGCTTTAGGCGACCAAAATTACGGGTACTATGAGCTGGCCAGAGATACCGGCGGTTACGAAAGAATAGAAAATGAGTGTATCATAGACGGAGAGGAGATTCCAGCAAACTTTTTCGCCTATAATAATTACAATAATCCATCTATAGCTGCTTATACTGTAAACGATATATCTTCAGAAGGCATAACACCTTACCAGGTGGCTTTCGGGCATTGGAACAATCTTGCTTCAACAGTTTTTAACTTTGACCCCGATCCCGACCTTACTTTTACCAACCGGTATAACAAAACTTACCTTACCGCCGATAGCGCCTATGCCCTGTATTATGACCTGGGCACAGTGCCTGCCAGCAGTTCTCAAGGGAAAAGCTTCCTCACATATTATGGGATATTCTCCAATATGGGTGTTGCTTCTGGTGATATGTTTAGCGTAAATATAACTTCACCCTCCCGCCTGGAATTAAATGAAGATAAAACCATGTACATAGGTTCAGAGGGAGAGGTCGACGGAATTTTTCAAGTTACCACAAATATCAGTAATATTATCCAGGATGGGGCTTCAGATTATGATGAGATTGCCGTAGCCGTCTATGTTGATGCGGGGTTGGACCCCTTAGATGATACAGGGGCTTCTGCGGGAGCTGATTATGATAATCCCTATCGGGTAACTATTGACACTTTCCGGGTAGGAGAAACAGTCCAGTTAACCTGGGACTTTGAAGCGGAAGTATTTTCCCAGACCGGCTTGCGGAAAATAACCTTCCGGGTTTACAATATGCCGGAAAGTGCCAATGACATGCTGCTTCTGGAAAATGTGATGGGAACCTCGTCAACTTATGTAATGTTCCCCGGAGGGGATGGAGACCTTCCAGAAATATTGTTTACGGGGAGTTCTCCAGATATATTATACTATCAAGGAACACGCCATTTTTACATTGCCGGTTCAGGTTTCAGCATGTTAAGGGATACAAGCAGGTACACATTAAGGGCATATCCAAAACTTGACAATGGGGCTCCCGGCTATGTTATTCCTTCTGACAACATTATATTTACTGAAGATGATGATGGCAATACAATAATCCATGTTGTTATGACCGAGGAAATGGAGCTTGGTGTATATGAGCTGGTTTTTGAGTGGGGAGAAGGTGAAAATCCGGCGGGAATAGATGAAAAACTTACTGCCCCGGCCCTGGAGTTTGTAGTGACAGATGATGAATCCTATAGAAATGATTACTATGGTATTATAGCAGTTGTAAAACCGGAAGCCGAAACAGGACAATGGGAATATCATTTGGAATCATTCCCGGGGGAACTGCAGTTTAATGAATTTAAGGAAAGCTATGAGGGAGAAGTTTTAATCGAACTGCGAGGAGAGTTCGATGTGGAAAGGGATGGCGCCGAAAACGTTATTAGTGCTACGGCTGTTACTGTAAATGAAAATGATACAATCAATATTAACGGTGTTATTGATGTAATAAATGGTGATGTTAAAACCGTTTTGTCGGTGGCAGACGGGGAAAAACATATATATATTGATATGGAGGGGGAAATATTAACCAGCTACAGCCGTACCCCTGTTTGGAACGGAGTGGCTTACCTTACTCCCCTTATATATGGTAGAGATTATGGACTAATAACTTACAACGAAAGTGGGGAGCGGCAGCGAAAGCAATTTGATACGGAAATATGTATTGAATGGTCATCGGATTATAAGATCCTGCAGACGATTGGAGGTATTGTGGCTGACCTGCGCTACGGAGAATTTGGCAGGATGATTGATACCAGTGCAGACAATGAAGAAATGGGATATGTCCTTTCATTTGGGGCAAGTGTAGATCTGTCAAGTCTGATGCCTAAAGGTAAAGCGCCGGATGATGGTGAGCCCCTGCCTATAGAAAAGGCATACGCACAACAATTCAGTGGTGAAAGAACGTCAAAAAATGTTCTTGACAGGCAGAATACCGCCAAGGATAAGGCGCAAAAGGAAAACAAAAGCAACAAGACAAAACCTGTAGGGAAGGTTAATGTGGAAGATATCCTTTATGGTTTGAATGAGGGATATATTGGCTTCAATGCCCAGGCTGCTCTTACCTTGCCCAAATATGTGGATGCGCTTCCTGTGCTTGGCGGAGAACTGGGTATCAACACCATTAACGACTATTCCTTTTTTGTAAAAGGAAAAACTAAAACCAAAGTCTTTAATATGGAATTTGAATTAAGGGTGCAGAGTGCCCCTGATTCAGGAGCCCCGGTGCCTGATAAAATATTTTTCCGCATAGGCGGTTTTGAACCCGGATTTAATGTTGATGGAGCCGGAGTATTATGGCTGACCGGAGGCGGAGGCGGAATAGACAAGCTTTATGATACAATATTTGCTTCCGGCATACCGCCATTAACGTTAATGCTTTCAGCAGACTTTGATATTTTGAAGGTGTTGAGTTCAAGGGCGGACCTCTCCCTCAGCCTGAGAGGTTTCAGGTTTACCGTTTCCCAGGTGAAAATCAAGGCTACTAACATTACGGTTTTGAAAAGCGGCAGGCTTGCCCTTCAATGGTACCCCGACTTCTACCTGCAAGTGTCAGCCTCCATGAGTCTTTTGCAAATAATTGAAGGCAGTGCATACCTGGTTGTTGATGGTGATTTTTTTGAGTTTTTTTTAAGGGTAGGCGTTACCATACCCAAGTTTTTTCCCATTGGAGGCGGTATGCTCCTTGCTCAGGCTGATCTGGGTGCCAACAACGATCGAATATGGGGAGCGGTTAAGCTTTTGGGCTTAAGACTGGGTATCTGCTATTACTGGGGAGGAGATTTCAGCTTCGGTACCGGAGGAGACACTATAGAGCCTACATACCCACAGCTTCTGGGGTTTAAGGATATACCCGTAGGCTATGATGAGGAGAGGGGGGAAACCCTTTACCTCAGGGTTGGAACTAACTTATCCATGGCGGCTAAAGCACAAATGGTAGAGGACCTGGATAGTTCAGGCCTTGTAATGTTGGGAGATGCTGCTTCAATCAGATCAGATGCTTCAAAGACTGAACACAAGCTAAACTTAGGGCTTGACAATGGGGATGATTACGCAATTAATATTATTTTCCCCGAAAACGGACCTGAAAATATTGACGAGGCGCAGGACGCCATTACCATTAAGAAGCCCGATGAAAGCCCGTATACACTGGATTTCTACGATGAGAAAGCCAATGGTGGGGCCGGTAACCTGGAAACTGCCAATGCACACCTTATTTATGACGAAGAAAC
>CAYYWR010000073.1:0-6995 GCA_964474145.1 uncultured Syntrophomonadaceae bacterium | reverse complement strand
AGAATACTATATATGGGCAAGAATCAAGGGGAATATGGTTTTTGCAGCAGAATCATATTTTACTATTTATGTTTTTTGTATTAAAATCTATAGTAGTTTTTATAAATATGAGAATGGAGGAATGTATGTGTATAATATTGCGGTAATACCTGGTGATGGTACCGGACCAGAGCAGGTTAGGGAAGGATTAAAAATCCTGGAAGTGGTAAGTGAAAAGTTGAAATTCAAGATAGAAACAGTTACATATGACTTTGGTGGTGAGCGGTACTTACGTACAGGGGAGACCCTTCCTGAAAATGCTGTAAAGGAATTAAGCAAGTTTGATGCTATTTATTTGGGTGCTATCGGCCATCCCCATGTCAGGCCAGGAATCCTGGAAAAAGACATCCTTTTAAAGCTCAGGTTTGAATTGGACCAGTATATTAATTTAAGGCCTGTGAAATTGTATCCCGGTGTAGAAGCTCCCCTGAAGGATAAAGGCCCTGAAGATATAAATTTTGTAGTGGTCAGAGAGAACACAGAAGGGCTTTATGCAGGTGCCGGAGGAGTATTGAAAAAGGGAACTCTTGACGAAGTGGCTGTTCAGGAGTCCATAAACACCCGCAAGGGTGTAGAAAGATGTATCAGGTACGCCTTTGCTTATTGCAAGAAAAGAAAAAATAAAAAAACACTAACCTTATGCGGCAAAACTAATGTTTTAACTTATGCTTTTGACTTATGGGACAGGGTTTTTAATGAAGTAGGTAAAGAATACCCGGATATCAAAAAAGAATATGGGCATGTGGATGCTGTATGCATGTGGATGATTAAAAACCCCGAGTGGTTCGATGTAATAGTAACAGATAACATGTTTGGCGATATAATAACTGACCTGGGCGCCATGATCCAGGGTGGTATGGGAATTGCTGCCGGAGGCAATATAAATCCTGAAGGTGTTTCCATGTTTGAGCCCATAGGTGGTTCTGCACCTAAATATGGTGGTCAAAATATCATCAATCCCCTGGCAGCAATATGTGCCGCTTCCATGATGTTAGAAGTTTTAGGCGAAACCAGGGCTGCTCAACTTATAGAAGAGGCAGTTACCAGGGTTTGTGTAAATGATATAAAAAGTTTGTCTGCAGGACAAATGGGCTATTCCACTTCTGAGTTGGGTGATCTGGTGGCCAGGTATATTCATGATAGTTAATCTTTCTTTCTCAAACGAAACCCTTTGCTGTAACAGGAGCTATGGTAATCTACTGTAGCCCCTGAAAGGTAACGGAGCGTAACGGGATCCACAATTATAGTTAAGCCATCTTCAATTTCTATAGCTTTATCATCTGTTTTTGTTGACTCTTCCAGAGCCACTCCCAGCCGGGAAGTTTCTCATTTTACATTTTTTAAATATAGCCTGATTAGAGGAGTAGAGTCCTGGAAATTTACTATTTCTTTTAATTTTAAGCCAGCCCTTTCAGATATATCCAGCATATTATCACCTGTTCCGCTTTTTGTGAAAACTATTTTCTTTTTATAGTATGAGTTGGGAACAGATACTGTGAAATTATTGACCGGGCTCCAGAAAATTTGGTTTCTGCTGAGAAAACCAATCAAAAAAAGCGTGAATTACTCACGCTTTTTACTGTTTCATATAATTGTTTTCATTTATTGTTTTATGATAATCTTTTCATTATTTCCTCTGCTGCTTTTTTTCCTGACAGCAGCATGCCGCCAAAAATTGGTCCCATACGATGTCCACCATGAACTGCATTAGAAGCCATGCCAACCACATATAGCCCCGGATATACCTCCCTGGTATAAGGAATCAGGGCTTTTTCTCCAGATTCTGCCCACATGGATTTTTCTCCTTCAATTATTCCTGTTTCGGTATCTAATTTTCCCTTTAGCTTGTTTTGCACCCTCTCCACCACACAGCAATCGTGCCCGGTAGCGTCTATAACGTACCTTGATGCAACCGTCATGGGATCTACATGCAGGCCAGACATATCTACTGCGCTCCAGTTAATTACCAGTCCGGTGATTTCCCTTCCACCTTCTACATATACATCTTCTGCAGATATTAGATTAAATATTTTAGCTCCTGCTTTAATAGCCTTGGAACCCATGGTAGTTACAGACAAAACAGAATCAGCAGTAAAGTATCCGTCGCCATGGGATTCATAGTCGATTTCAAATTCCTCAAAAACTTCCCGGGCTTCCTCCTGGAATACAAGCTGATTAAACATCATGCCCCCTCCCCACATTCCTCCTCCAATACTCAAGCGCTTTTCAAATACGGCTACCTTAAAACCATTTTTTGCAAGATAATAGGCTGCAGTAAGCCCTGCAGGCCCTCCCCCGGCAATAGCTACATCTGAGTATAGATAGTCTTGAAGTTCCTCCGTATACTTTTTAATAATTATTTCTGTTATTCTGGTGTCTTTTAACATTTCAATTTTCCTCCTTTAAAATTTGATAAAATAAAAAAACGCCCATCCAACAAGGATAAGAAGGCGTTATTGAAGCCTTTAACACTATTCCTACGCTGGCATTAACCAAATCAGGTTACAAAGGGTCGGCAGATTTATATCTACCCTCTCAGCCTCCAAGAAGAAGCTCCCCCTAGTGTATTAAACCTTTTATTCCAGTTTTATAACTGTTGTTACCTCTCATACAGCGATAATAATATTTAATGCAAAAACCAGTATATATTTATCAGTCCATATTTATTATAACCTTATACTTATTTCAACATTCTATAAAATAATCCTTTTTTATTATTTAATATTTCCTTTTACTTTTTCACTTTTTTTTACTTTCCTTTTTTCACTATTTCTTTTTTAACCTGAATTGCCCAAAAGTCTTCCACTTCTATAAGTGGTAGTAGCTCACTTCCAACAGTTATTCTTCAGCTATTCTTCCTGTTTATTATGCCAATTGTTTTTCTTATTATTTATTTTTTCTTTATTTTGTTCTCGCACAAACTATACAGGGAACAACTGCTGCAAAGGGGGCTTTTTGCTTTACAAACATTCCTGCCGTGATATATTAACCAGTGATGGGCTTTGTTCCATAATTCCCTGGGGATAATCTCACAAAGCTCCTCCTCGGTAGCAGATACATTTTTTCCACGGGAAAGGCCTAACCTGCTGGATACCCGCTTAACGTGGGTGTCTACAGGGAAAGCAGGTTTTTCAAAGGCGTTTGCTAAAACCACGTTAGCAGTTTTTCTGCCTACCCCTGGTAATTTTACTAGCTCTTCTAGATTGTCAGGAACCTCCCCATTATAATGCCTGGATATTATTTTACTGGTTTCAATAATATTTTTACTTTTATTTCGATAAAGGCCACAGCTTTTAATTATTTCTTCTAACTGAGCTGGAGTTAACCTGGCAATATTCCGGGCAGTGGGGTGCTTGCTAAAAAGATTACTTGTAATCTTGTTTACCTGTTTATCCGTGGTCTGGGCCGATAGAATGGTGGCAACTAAAAGTTGAAAGGGACTTTTAAACTCTAAGGCTGTCTCAGGGTCAGGGTAAAGGCTTTCCAGAACATCAAGTATCTTTGTCGCTTCACTTTTCTTTGTCAACTCATTTTCCTCCAGAGAAATCCAGGTATTCACAAGCAGTATCACTTGAATGAATTAACTGACTTATCTATATTATAAAGGATCCTTAAAGCCAGTGTCCTGGCCGTTAGCAAATTATCTTTTTCAATGCGTTCTACAGTATCAGTGTGCCAGTGCCAGTTTGGTAATTGCCCTTCTTTGTTCATGGCCAGAATTGTCATGGCATTATAATCCCTGGCTAAGGCTGCAGTAGCGTCTGTAGTAAGGAGGTGATAGGAGGCTCCTGACACTTTAATCTCAGGCTTTTCCCGGGCAGATAAAGATGCTTTTTTAACTAGCTTATCGTTAGAAGCATATCTTTTTAAAACGCCTTCTTGCATTATGTATTTCAGGTCCCCTGAGCCAATATTATCCATGTTAATAAAAAAGGTTTTCTTTTTGTCCAGCTTATACTCTTCCAGAAACCTTATCATGCCTACAGTGCCAGCTTCTTCACACCCGGTTGTTAAAAAACATGTTTCAATAAAATCAGGAGGGCTGTTTTTTACTTCCCTGGCTGTTTCTAAAAGGACACTTACTCCTGAAGCATTATCATTGGCACCGGGAGTATATTTCCCAAACATTTCCCGGTGTAAGAGCACTAAAAAAGAAGAAAAAAGCACCAGGGCAAAAGGAGTGGTGAAGTACCATAATATATTATAATCATTAAAACCTAACCTATTAAAAATAATACTGATACCAAACACAAATGTTATTACTATCATGGAAAAATAGCCCAGAAGAAAGATAGATCTAAAATTTTTTACCATCTCCGGGTGGAAGCTAATTCCTGATTTAGAAGTGTCATAGTGAGCTACAAATATCATTTTTATTACCGGGTATTTTTGTGCAGGGATTTTTCCTAAAATATTTTGACTTCTCCCTTTAGGCATCAATCTACTGATGGTTTCTTTTGTATTGGCTTCTCTTCTAAAAGTTATCAGGCTAAAAGCACAAATGACAAAGGCCAGCAGGGGGCTGGTAATAAAAATAAAAAAGGCCAGCACAAAAGACAGATAAATAAATCCATACGTCCAGGAAAAAGATTTTACTGAAGAAAAATCCTGCACCTCCATATCCATGCCGGTTTTTTCCATCTCGTCTTTTATATACTGGGCAGCCAGTTCTTCATTTGATTTTGTGGATCCTCTAGGGCCTATCTCATGGGACAACATATAAATATGTTTTAGTTCATCCATTTTATAATACTCCCATCTCACCTGTAAAAAAACTTAGCATTATTATAACATAATACGCCTTGCTAAATTATATTAGCTTTACATATAATTAGCAATAATAAATACCCTCAAGTTCAACATTCAGGAACTCAAGGGTATTGGCAAGCTATATTGTTTACTTATAATGTTTACTTATAATTTATAATGTTTACTTAATATTCACATGTTTACTTAATAATCATTACAGGTTTTGGAGAGTGCTGGAGAACTTTATTGGAAACGCTTCCAATTAAAAATCTTCTCATCCCCGATGCACCATGGCTTCCCATGACAATAAGGTCTGCATCTTCCCTGTCTACTAAATATAAAATTTGCTCAGCAGGGTCACCTACTACTGCTTCCGTTTTAACATTTACTGAAGAATCCTTTAAAACCTCCATGCCCTTGTCAATAACTTCCTTTGCATGCTCTTTAAGTATATCAGGGTTTTCATCTACTGGGATAGACCTTTCAAAGGTAGCAGGTTTTTGTGCATTAACTAAAATAATTTGAGACCCATACTTATCAGCCATATCTATGGCGCACTTTAGAGCTTCCAGAGAGTTTTGGGAACCATCAATAGGAACCAGTATTTTCTTCATAAAAAAAATTCCTCCTTTTAAAATAAAGAATGTAAACTTAGCAATTTTAAAAAATTACCTTTTTTTGTTTACATTAAGTATACTATAACATAAATAAGCTACAAGAACAATACTTGCACTATATTAAATATTTAAGAATCTATAATACCTGTTATAATTATTAAATTTTATTAATAATTATAACAGGAGTTCCCTAACAGCTTTTATCACAGGAAATTTGCCGCAGCTTATTAATTTGTTCAACCTGGCCTAAAACTACCATGCTGTTACCTTCTTTTAGAACATAATCCGGGCCGGGGTTTAGCTTTAGATAACTGGTATTCTTATTTTTTGTAGCCATAACTACCAGTCCTGTTTTCTCAGGGATATTTGCTTCTGACAGGGTTTTGCCTATCAAATTAGAGCCTGGGCACAGCTTAACTTCTTCCAAGTCCAGGGTCACATCTCCTGCTCTTGTAATGATGTCCAGGAAAGAAACCACAACCGGCCTCAAAACCATGGAAGCCATGCGGTTTCCACCAATCTCATTAGGTGATACAGTATTATCCGCCCCTGCTTTTCTCAGTTTAATGCTGGAGTTTTCCTCAATAGCTCTGGACACTATATATATATGGGGAGCAATCTCTCTGGCAGTAAGAACAGCAAAAACATTATCAGCATCGGTAGAGAGGGCAGAAATGAATCCTTTGGCCTTATCAATCTGGGCCTTTTTTAAGATATCCTCGTGGGTGGCATCACCGTTAATAACCAGTATGTTTTTTTCCTCTAATTCAGCTGCTTTTTCATCATCTTTTTCAATTACTACAAAGGGTTCGCCACTTTTCTCCATCCTGGCTATAATATGTTCACCCGTTTTTCCTGAGCCGCAAACTATGTAGTGGTTTTCCAGTTCCGAAATTCTTTTTTCCATAAATCTCCTCCGCACTAAATATTTAAACTCTCCTTCAACAACAAAGGTGGTAATGCTGGTTAAGCCGTATGCAGCAGTCCCCAGGCCGGCTAGAATAATTAATATGGTAAACATTTTTCCTGGCAAGGTAAGGTCTCTTATTTCCCGAAAACCTACTGTAGAAATAGTAATAACAGTCATATACAGGGCATCTGTAAAAGAAAAACCTTCTATAACCATATAACCTAATGTGCCTGTTGTTATGAGCAGCACCAGAAAAAAAACAACAAAATAAATTTTTTTATCTATCATTTTAATCTCCTGTAACACTTATCTATCACTACAGCGAATAATTTACCATTAAACAGAAACCGCTAGACACAGGGGAAGGTTCCATGGTATTTCCCTGAGGCCCCCCTGGACAGGCTTCGGTACGCTGGAATTGACCCCGGGGCACCCCTCATATCTTCTTTTCACTGTAATGCTATTCTATCAAATATTATATACTTTTATCGCAGGAAAATAAATGATATTGTTAAAATTCTGTAATAAATAAAACTTTATAGGAGTAAAATAAATATTAACATTTGAAATTACGGGTAATATTTGGTATCATTATATTTAACAAACAAAAATTAAAACTAGGAGGTGCAATTAATGACAGAGTATAACACTAACGAAATAAGTGAATATGGTTCCGTCCG
>CAYYWR010000072.1:0-6997 GCA_964474145.1 uncultured Syntrophomonadaceae bacterium | reverse complement strand
GTCGGGCTCATAACCCGGAGGTCGCAGGTTCAAATCCTGCCCCCGCAACCAATTGACTAGAAAGAACTAACAAGGCTAAATAACTGAAGGCATATACTAGTTGTAACTAGCAGGCAACCAATAAGCAGGCAAACAGTAGGCATACATTAATTAGCAAATATATGCTCACGTAGCTCAGGAGGTCAGAGCGTATCCTTGGTAAGGATAAGGCCACCGGTTCAACTCCGGTCGTGAGCTCCAGTGGCGGCGTAGCTCAGGTGGTTTAGAGCATACGGTTCATACCCGTAGTGTCCGGGGTTCGAGTCCCTGCGCCGCTACCATATATTTTAACTAAACTTGAGAATGCATCAAGTTTTTTATTTTGTTGAAACCGGTATAAAAATAGCAAAAGCTGGTAACCCTAGTTAAAGTCATTGGGGGATATTCCCCCTCAGGTCTGTCCTTAATGCAGGGGCAGGAGGGTCATGAGTCAAATTGTTGACATTCCCTATAAATTGTGGTAGATTTTAAAGAGTGATTTACTATAAACAGTTATAAAGCTCCATAAAGCACGGCGTTTAAAGAGTATTTAAAGAATTGTGGGGGGTGACTCTAATGAGAGTAAAAGTGACTATTGCATGCACAGAGTGTAAGCAGAGAAATTATATTACTTCAAAAAATAAGAGGACAAATCCAGACCGTATGGAAATTAAAAAATACTGCAAGTTTTGTAACAATCATACCCTTCACCGGGAAACAAGATAGGGTCTAGTTCTAATCCAGGTAATATAAAAAGGATGTGAAAGAATGGGTGCTAATACTAAAGGCAGCGAAGTAAAAGGTTTCAATAAGGTCAAAAAGCACCTTAAGGATGTTAAGGCTGAGATGAAAAAAGTCCACTGGCCTACGCGGCGGCAGTTACTGGTGTTTACCATAATAGTTCTGCTTTCCATATTAACAGTTGGAATATTTTTTTGGATCCTGGATACAGGGTTTACTGCGCTGCTGCAGTTAATTATTACGTAAGTTAGTTAGAGGAGGGAAGGACTAATAAATTGTCCTTAATTATGAGCAGTCAGTTATGGTATGTAGTCCATACTTATGCGGGTTATGAGAATAAAGTCAAGACTAATCTGGAAAAAAGAGTAGAGTCCATGGAAATGCAGGACAAGATATTTAGAGTGCTGGTTCCCATGGAAAGAGAGATTGAAACGAAAGATGGAAAGAAAAAGACAACCATGAAAAAAGTTTTCCCCGGGTATGTCCTGGTAGAAATGATAATGGAAGATGACTCGTGGTATGTAGTTCGTAACACCCCCGGTGTTACAGGCTTTGTCGGTTCGGGTTCCAAGCCGGTTCCCTTGAGCGAAGAAGAAGTTGAACAAATATTAAAACAAATGGGTGTTGATGAGCCCAGGACCAGGGTGCATTTTGAAACAGGGCAGAAGGTAAGAGTCATGGAGGGTCCTTTTTCTAATTTTACAGGTGTCATTCAAGATATACTTATAGAAAAGCAGAAGCTAAAAGTTTTTGTTTCCATGTTTGGCCGGGAAACACCAGTGGAATTGAACTTCAATCAAGTTGAAAAAATATAAGGAGGTGGATATAACTAATGGCTAGAAAAGTTATTACGGTAATAAAACTACAAATTCCCGCCGGCAAGGCAACTCCTGCTCCTCCAGTTGGTCCAGCCCTGGGTCAGCATGGAGTTAATATTATGGCTTTTTGTAAGGAGTTTAATGAAAGAACTTCTGGTGAAGAAGGTATGATTATACCTGTAGAAATATCTGTTTTTGAAGACCGCTCTTTTACTTTTATTACCAAGACTCCTCCTGCGGCAGTACTTTTAAAGAAGGCAGCCGGCCTGGAGAAGGCATCGGGAGAACCTAATAAGGTAAAAGTTGCAACTGTGCCCCGCAATAAGGTAAAAGAGATAGCGGAACTAAAGATGAAGGACCTTAATGCTAACGACATAGAAGCAGCCATGAAAATCATTGAAGGAACGGCCAGAAGCATGGGAATATTAGTTGAAGCCAAATAATTAATTGTGATGGGAGAGTCAGAAGGACAAAGACTCGTTATACCACAAGGAGGTTAATACAGATGGCAAAAGCCAAGAGATATGTAGAGGCAAGGGAGAAAATTGACAGAACCAAACTATATGATCCGGAAGAAGCAATGGATTTGATTAAAGAAATATCAAATGCTAAATTTGATGAAACTATCGAGGTGGCAGTTAATCTGGGGGTTAACCCCAAGCACGCAGACCAGCAGGTTAGAGGAGCGGCAGTATTGCCTAACGGTATAGGCAAAGAAGTGAAAGTTCTGGTTTTTGCAAAAGGTGACAAGGTAAAAGAGGCAGAAGAAGCCGGTGCTGATTATATTGGAGCTGAAGATATGGTAGAAAAAATCCAGGGAGGCTGGATGGATTTTGATGTAACTGTAGCCACTCCCGACACCATGTCCATAGTAGGTAAGCTGGGTAGAGTTTTAGGCCCCAAGGGTTTAATGCCTAACCCCAAAACCGGCACTGTTACCTTTGAAATAAGCAAGGCTATTAATGAGATTAAAGCCGGTAAAGTAGAATATCGTACAGATAAAGCAGGTGTTATACACGTCCCTATTGGAAAGGCATCCTTTGAGAAGGAAAAGCTCCTGGAAAACTTTTATTTTCTGATAGATGCACTGATAAAGGCCAAACCCTCCGGGGCTAAAGGACAGTATTTAAAGAGCATTGCAGTTTCTTCTACCATGGGTCCGGGGATCAAAATTAACACACAAAAAGCCCAGGCCTTAGGAAAATAAAGCTAAATATTAATAACTAAATAATTAATTTTGACTGTAGACAGCAGGTGCCGTATTTACGGCTTAATAATGCCTGCCGAGGTCGGTGTGCTGGTTTGGTAACTGCCTCCGTATGTCTGCGGGGGTTTATTATATTCCGGGCAAGATTATTTTAAGGAGGTGAAAAATGGATTGGCTGTTAAAGAGGAAAAGAAGCAAGCTGTGCAGGAATTAAAGGAAAAGCTTGAAAAATCCCGTGTTCTGATATTAACAAATTACCGGGGCTTAAAAGTAGATGAGATTAATGAACTGAGAAATCAGCTTCAAGAAAATGGGATTGAATATAAAGTAGTAAAAAATACCCTTACCAGGATTGCCACTACAGAAGCTGGTAAAGATGAATTGAACTCTTACCTTGAAGGCCCTGTAGCCATAGCTTTTAGTGAAGATGATCCTGTAGTTCCCTCCAAGGTACTTACAAACTATGCCAAGAAGAATAACAATCTAGAAATAAAGGGCGGGATGCTGGCCGGTAATATTATTGATGTCGCTAACATCAGGGCCATAGCCGAGCTTCCTCCCCGGGATGTTCTACTGGGCAAGGTTGTGGGAGGTATGCAGGCTCCGGTATATGGAATGGCTTATGCCATGCAGGGGCTATTGTTAAAAACTGTTTATGCCCTTAAAGCTATTTCCCAGCAAAAGGAAGAAGCTTCATAATCAAAAAGCGTAAAGTGTTAAAAAATTTATATTAAAAAGTGAAAAATAATAATAATAATACTCAGGAGGTATATATAAATGGCTAAAGTAGAAGAAGTAATGGATATTATTAAGGGAATGACCGTATTAGAATTATCAGAGCTGGTAAAGGCCTTTGAAGATGAGTTTGGAGTGTCAGCTGCGGCCCCTGTTGCTGCCGCCGCTGCTCCTGCAGCAGTCGAAGCAGCAGAGGAGCAAGAGGAACAGACGGAGTTTGATGTAGTATTAACCGGACCCGGTGAAAAGAAGATTCAGGTAATTAAAGTGGTGAGGGAGATTACAGGACTGGGATTGAAAGAGGCTAAGGCCCTGGTGGATGAAGCACCCAAACCTGTTAAAGAACAAGTTAGCAAAGAGGAAGCCGATGAGCTTAAAGGCAAGCTGGAGGAAGCCGGGGGCAGTGTAGAGCTCAAGTAACCAGCTTGTTGTGGAATTAGCAGGTTATAATCCTGAAGCGCTCCCGGTAATGGAGCGTTTCAGGCTTCTTGACAAAGAAACCTGGCTGTGCTAAAATAAGCTAGCGTGGCTACAGTAGTTGAGTAAAGGTTGCAGCAAGTTTAAAAGCCGCACGAAAAGGGTCAATAAACCGCCGTAAGCTGAGTCAGGCTGAATCAAGCTGAGTTAAACCTGAGTTAAGCTAGGTAAGCATTGCAGGCGTACCTGTTTTCGGCGAAATAGTAGGAGGTAAAAATAATGTACGCTATAATTGAAACAGGTGGAAAGCAATACAAAGTAGAAGAAGGACAGGTAATCAAGATAGAAAAACTGCAGGCTGGAACCGGTGAAGAGGTAGAGTTTGATAAAGTGCTGGCTGTTAATAAGGATGGCCGGCTCACAGTGGGGACACCTCTGGTTGAAGGGGCCAGAGCCAGGGCAAAGGTAGTTGCCCAGGAAAGGGATCAGAAGATCACGGTATTCAAATACAAACCCAAAAAGAACTACCGGCGCAAAATGGGTCACCGTCAGCCTTATACAGCAGTTAGGGTAGAGCGCATCGAAGCTTAATAAAATGATGCAGGTGAAAATTAACAGGGATAAGAAAAAACGAATTACTTCATTTATAGTTTCAGGTCATGCCAGCTGGGCACCTTATGGTGAGGATATTGTATGTGCTGCTGTTTCCGCTATAACCCAAACTACCATATACGGAATAATAAAGATTCTAAAAATACAGACAGAACTAAAGATAGAAGAAGGGCTTATAGAGTGTTATATCCCAGGCTACCTGACAGAAAAAGAACAGGAGAAGGTGGCATTGCTCCTGGAAACAATGATACTGGGCCTGGAGCAGATACAAGAGGAGTATCCCGGCTATATACAAATAGAAAATAATGGAGGTGAACAACATGAGATTTAATCTTCAACTATTTGCCCACAAAAAAGGTGTGGGTAGTTCTCGAAACGGACGGGACAGTAATGCTAAAAGACTTGGTGTAAAAAGACAGGATGGTCAAAGGGTTAATGCCGGAAGCATCCTGGTTCGCCAGAGGGGAACCAAATTCCACCCCGGGCTGAATGTAGGCATGGGTAAGGACGACACCCTCTTCGCCAAGGCAGATGGACTTGTTACCTTTGAGCGAAGGGGTAAGCGCAAAAAACAGGTAAACGTAGTTCCCATGGAAGCTACTGTAGTTGGATAGCAGGTCCAGTACAAAAAGTACTGGATTTTTTTTTACTCCACAAACAAGGAAAAGATTAATGGATTGTAGAATAACGGTATTTAGCGGGAAAAAACCGAAATACTAAACATAAGATAAAGTTAAGCTAAAGATAAGTAAATGAAATGCAAAAGTAAATGAAATGCAAAAGAAACGCTAAGCTAAGGAAATGCTAAAGATTGGCAAAAAATCTAATTTAGAGAACAAGGTGGTCAAAATGTTTGTTGACAGAGTCAGGGTATATGTAAAGGGAGGTGATGGTGGAAATGGTGTCACATCTTTTCTCCGGGAAAAATACAGGCCCCATGGGGGCCCCGACGGAGGGGACGGCGGCCGGGGAGGCAGTGTAGTATTTACAGTAGATGAGGGCTTGCGGACACTGCTGGACTTCAAGTATCAGCAGCACATTAAGGGTTCCAGGGGGCAGCATGGTAAGGGGAAGAAAAGCCACGGGAAAAACGCTCCTGACATGGAAGTAAAAGTCCCTGCCGGTACAGTTGTTTATAACGATGAAACAGGGGAGAAAATAGCCGATTTGACCCGACCCGGGGAAAAGGCTGTTATAGCCCGGGGCGGCCGGGGCGGCCGGGGAAATGCCCGGTTTGCGTCCCCCACCCGTAAGGCTCCCAGGCTATCGGAAAAAGGTGAGCCCGGGGAAGAACTTCGGGTTATAATAGAATTAAAGCTGATGGCAGATGTTGGGCTGGTAGGTTTCCCCAATGCCGGCAAATCCACCTTTTTATCCAGGGTTTCGGCAGCTAGACCCAGGGTTGCCGCTTATCCCTTTACTACTTTGAGCCCCAATTTAGGAGAGGTTCAGGTAGCAAAGGAGGAGAGTTTTGTGTTGGCTGATATTCCGGGAATAATTGAAGGTGCCCACAGGGGAACAGGCCTGGGCTTGCAATTTTTAAGACATATTGAGCGGACCAGGGTTTTGTTATTTCTCCTGGATGCCGCCGGCACAGAGGGCCGGGATCCCCTGGAGGATTACAGGAACCTGCACAGGGAGCTGGATTCATACAGCAAAACCCTGACCCAAAAGCCCCGGATTATTGCTGCCAATAAAATAGACCTTCCTGAAGGTAAAAAAAATCTGGAAATTATAAAAAATGAACTGGGCAGGGATTATCCTGTTTTTGCTGTTTCTGCAGTAACTGGCGAGGGCATAGAGGATCTTCTTTATTTTGCTTTAGAGAAAATAAAGCAAGTTGAGGGAGAGATTGAGCTGGAGGAAATAGTTAAAGAAAGGGATAAGAAAGAAGAAAGGAAAGTTTACAAATATGAGCCCCAGGACAAATTTATAATTGAGTTTGATGGAGAAGCTTACAGAGTCAAAGGGGAGACTATTGAGAGATACGTTCACATGACTGACTTTGACAACGAAGAAGCCCTGCTGAGACTTCAGAGATATTTTGACCGCTCAGGGGTGGAAGAAGCGCTGAGGGAAAAGGGAGTAAAGGAAGGGGACCTGGTGCGGATAGGGAAAATGGAGTTCAACTATTCCCGGGAAGGTATTTAACGCTACAGCGAAAAAAATATAAGTGGTTTCACGGTGTCGTGCCATGGGATGGTTCCCCGTGTACCCGAAGTGCAGTATAATTATCGAGGTGAAGAAAAGTTGGTAAAGGAAAAAGCCGGAGAAAAAGGAAATATAGGGATTATGGGGGGGACATTTGACCCTGTACATATCGGTCACCTGTTAGCTGCTGAGGAAGCCAGGGAAAAGCATAACCTGGAAAAAGTTTATTTTGTTCCCGTGGGCTATCCCCCTCATAAAAAGGAAGAGCTATTAAGCCATGCCGAACATCGTTATATGA